>CAYYEC010000456.1:0-3579 GCA_964470745.1 uncultured Eubacteriales bacterium
TGACATGATAAGCAGGTTCATCCAGAATTATTGGTCCTTGTATATCTATATTGCTGCTCTGTATCATAGCGATACGTATAGCAAGAGATATAATATCTACGACTCCTCCACCTCTGGCATCCTGAGGTTTTGTTTTTATTACTTCATCATTTATATTACTGATAACATAAAATTCAGCCTCCGGCCTTCCTCTAACTTCGTTTATTTCTATTTTAAATTCCATATTAGTATCAAATATAAATTGCAAGCAATTTGTTACCAAAGACTCAATTTGCTTTCTCGATTGTTCTCTGGCAAATTCAGAAACCTTCTGAAGTAAAATCCTAACTTTATCCAGAATATCAATATTATCTAAAGCGAGCTGCAAATTCTTTTCAAGCTTTGATTTATTCTCTTCAAGCTGCTCTTTTTTACCTTTTTGATTGTAGTAATACATTTTTAGTTTATCATACTTCAACTGAATTTCACTAATGTCTTTCACATAATCCATAATTTTAATAATCCCTAAATTCCATTTTGAATTTTAGCAGCCTTAACAGTATTCTTCATTAAAGTAGCTCTTGTCATAGGACCCACTCCACCAGTAACCTTAGTTATTGCAGATGCGATCTCAGATGCCTGCGAAAATTCTACATCACCAGTAAGACTACCATCTTCCAGCCTCGTAACACCTACATCAATAACTACAGCACCTTCTTTTACCCAACTACCTTTTACAAATTCAGCCTTACCGATAGCTGCAACTAAAATATCTGCTCTTTTGCATATTTCTTCGATATTTTTTGTTCTGGAATGACATACTGTTACCGTTCCGTTTTCGCCCAAGAGCAGTATCGCTTGAGGTTTACCAACAATATTACTTCTTCCAATAACTACACATTCTTTACCGGAAATTTCAATATCATTTTCCTTTAAAAGGTCAATAACTCCTGCCGGAGTACATGGAAGAAATACAGGGTTACCAGTCATCAGCTTTCCAACATTTTCAGGATGAAAGCAATCTGCATCCTTTTCCGGTGAAATCGCATTAATTATTTTATCTTCGTTTATTTGTTTTGGTAGTGGCAATTGAACAAGTATACCATTGATTTTAGAATCTTTATTTAGCTCATCTATCAACTTTAATAGCTCTCCCTCTGTAGTATCTTCAGCTAATGCGTATTCATAGGATTCAATTCCAATTTGTGCACAATCATTCTTCTTGAAATTAACATATACTCTTGAGGCCGGATCATTACCTACTATTACTACAGCAAGTCCAGGATTTATACCTTTGTTTTTTAATGCTTCAACTTCATTTTTCAATTGGCTCTTAATTTTTTTTGATAGTTCATTTCCATTTAATACTTTAGCCTGCATAATAAACAACCCTTTCTATGTAAAATCACAGCAAAAAGCCATGGATAGGTTCTCTTTTCTCTAGCTAATTTTATTTTATTCTTTTCTTCTTGTCAAACTTTTTAGTCCTTTTGCCATTGCTTTTTAATTCCTTTTTTTGCTTAACATCCTTCTTCACTTTACTTTTTCCTTCATTACTTCTCATTTCATTTCTTTTATTGGCACCTTTTATCACTCTTGGAGGAATTAAATGCTGTTTTCCAAAACCGATCAATTCCGTACGATTAGCAGTAATAAGTGCTTGTAAGACGAGTTTATGATTCTCTGGCTTTTTAAATTGAAGTAATGCCCTTTGCATTGCTTTTTCTTTTGGTGTCCTTGCAACATAAACGTTACTCATATTTCTTGGGTCAATTCCTGTATAATACATACAAGTTGATAATGTCCCCGGTGTAGGATAAAATTGTTGAACCTGTTCAGGTGAATATCCCAAATTTTTCAAATAAACAGCCATATCTATAGCACCATTTAAATCACTTCCAGGATGACCGGAAATCAAATATGGAACCAGATACTGCTCTTTTCCTAGCCTTTTATTTATTTTATAGTATTTTTCGACAAACTTATTATATACATCTTTACCAGGCTTCCCCATCTTGTTTAAAACATTATCTGAAATATGCTCCGGAGCAACCTTCAATTGACCGCTTACATGATGTTCACATAGTTCATTGAAAAAAGTGTCATTTTTATCTAAAATCAAATAGTCATATCTTATACCTGAACGAATAAAAACTTTCTTTATTTCAGGTATATTCCTAACTTTTTTTAGCAGGTCAAGATATTCACTATGGTCGACGATTAGATTTTTGCATGGTTTTGGATATAAACATTGTCTGTCCTTACATACACCTTTCTCTATCTGTTTTTTACAAGCCACACTTCTGAAATTTGCAGTTGGTCCACCAACGTCATGTATATATCCCTTAAAACCAGGCTGCCAAACCAGTTTATTAGCTTCGGCTAAAATTGAATTCTGGCTTCGTCTTTGAATAACCCTTCCCTGATGAAAATTCAAAGCACAAAAAGCACAACCTCCAAAACACCCTCTATGACTTACAATACTAAATTCTACTTCTTTTATAGCTGGTATTCCACCAAATTCCTCATATATTGGATGATAGGTTCTTTCAAATGGTAAAGAATATATTCTATCCATTTCTTTTTCTGATAATGGATACACAGGTGGATTTTGAACTACAAATCTATTTCCATGTTGCTGTACTAAGGTCTTGCCAGTAATTGCATCCTGCTCATCATATTGTATTTTAAAGGTTTTGGCATATTTTCTTTTATCACCGGAAACTTCTTCATATGAATTTAAATTTGATATGTTATCATTCTGGTTTTCACCGTCCTCCAAAGCTTCTTTCAATACATTTGGAAGATTTTCAAAATTAGCCAAATAGGATGTCCCCCTTACACCTTTAATTTTATTTATAGGTATACCTTCACTTAACATTTTGGCTATTTCAACTATAGGCTTTTCTCCCATTCCATAAATAAGCAAATCAGCTCTTGAGTCCTGCAATATAGATCTTCTTACTTTATCCTGCCAGAAATCATAATGGGCAAACCTTCTTAAACTTGCTTCAATTCCCCCAATTATTATAGGTATATTACCAAAAATCTCTCTAATTTTATTTGAGTATACAATTACTGCTCTATCCGGCCTATGTCCTGTCCTGCCATCAGGTGAATACTCATCACTACTTCTTAATCTCTTGCTTGCAGTATAATGATTTACCATAGAATCAATTACTCCGGAAGAAATCAATACCGCACATTTTGGGGCTCCCATTACTATAAAATCATCATTTGTCAACCAGTTTGGCTGCGCTATTATCCCTACTTTATATCCTTCATTTTCTAAAACTCTTGTAATTACTGCATGTCCAAAGCTCGGATGATCTACATAGGCATCTCCGCTTATATATAAGAAATCAAGCTGCTCCCAGCCTCTTTCTTCCATATCTTTTTTATTTATTGGTAAAAAACTCATTTTGTCTCCTTTTAGTTAAGGTTATTAACTCACCTTCAGCCCCTATCTTATATTAAAAGAGGGGGGAAGTTAAGGCCTTTTGTTCCGCTTCTCTTAAAATAAGAGAAAGAGTTAGGGGATGAATTTGACGATCTGTATTTTTCAATTGCCTAAAGTAATATTTCAACTCACCCTTAGAT
>CAYYEC010000457.1:0-3576 GCA_964470745.1 uncultured Eubacteriales bacterium
AAAAAAGTCCGGGTTTAGCCAAAAACAGCATAGGTTCGTCCAAAATCCCCAGACTGACAAGTGTCTGATTAAACACGCCATCCAGGGACAGCATCTGTTTAACAAGACTAGCCACAACAACCCAGGAAACAAAGTGAGGCAAATATGAAATAGTTTGTATTGTTCTTCTAAACTTGCTATTTATAATTTCATTCAGCAGTATTGCCAATATGACAGGCAGGGTAAATCCCGCAACAAGACCCATGAAGCTCATTGCAAGCGTATTTCGCATCACAAGGTAAAAATCCGGATCTTTGAACATCATGATAAAATATTTAAGTCCGATCCACTTCTGTTCCATAAAAGATATTCCAGGCTTATACTCCTGAAAAGCCATCGTCAATCCCCACAATGGTAAATATCTAAAGATTGCCGACCATATAACAAACGGAAATGACATTAACATCAAATATCTTTGTGTATAGAGAGTATTCCCCAATTTTTTAGTATCTAAATTAAATTTTATAACTTTTGTTGGATTAGGGTCAGTTATTTTCATTATATAATCCCCTCCAAGAATAATTTAAATTTATACATAAGCATAATATAGATGTCGAACTCTAGAATTAAATTTTAAAATGTAGTTCGACATCTATATTATCTAACGCCTAACTTTTTTGATAAATTTAATTTTATTGTTCGTTATCTATAAGATACGAAATGTAATATAAGAAAAAAAAATAACAAGTTCATATGTTCCATAAATAAGGTAATATTAATTTATTAAAAAATAAAGATAATTGACAATTACATAAAATACTTAAAAAAAGTACAATATATAGATATCAATAAATAAAAACTAATTAATAAAATTATTTTATTAATTAGTTTTTTATCATCAAAAGATGAAGAGAGGTTAAATTAATGCTTATATCAGCTATAATTGGCCAAAGCATAAATAAAACAGAGGAGTTAATAAAATCTTTATTCTCATCTACGGGAAAAAAAATTAGTATTATACAAATGAAAGTCTTGAAAGATCTAAATTATAAAAAATATAAAGATTATTTGTTGGAATTAGAGAGAAATGGTATTGATTTTTTGATAATAAAGGTCGATATATTAGAAATAAAGTATTTGTTTAATGGACTAAAATTTGATATTATCTTTTATACAGACAAGTTTGAAGATTTTAGTGAAGATGAAAATTTAAAATATAAGGACCTTATGAAAAAAGCATTTGAATTTCTAGATGAAAACGGAATTGCTATTGTGAATGTAGATGATATTGATTATGTTAAGTTTTTGCAGGAAATGAAGCATTATATAATTACTTATGGCTTTAGTTCAAAAGCAAGTATAACTACATCCAGCGTGAGTTATACGATGTTCAAAGATGATTTTATGCTATGTTTACAGAATTCTATTTCCACAAAAAGCGGATTAATTATTGAACCACAGGAATATAGATTAAAAGTTGATTATAATGAAATAAATCCTAATAATATTTTAGCTGCTGCTTCATTTGCACTAATTAATGATATTGATTTAAGTTCATTTGATATAATTAGATAAAGATAAAATTTTTGTGAAGCGGCTTTCAAAAATATGTTTTATATATAGCGCTCTAAATATATTCATAATTTATAGTTTGTTTATGCGGTATATAGCTTTTGGAAAGTAACTTTGCACTTATTTAAGTAAAATTATGTAAAGGTTTAAGTGCGAAACATATAGATTAATACAACATTTGGGGGAAAATAAAAAAAAGCTTCTAAAATTAGGCATTACAGAATATGAATTACAATAGATAAATTTTTTTGATATACAGAAGCCTAAGAGAGGAGAGTGGGGGTCGAGTGGTCGGAAATTTTACTGAAAACAATATGGTGACCATTTCGGGAAAAGTAGTAACTGATTTGAAATTTAGTCATGAGGTCTATGGTGAAGGTTTTTATTCTTTTGAATTGGAAGTTAGGAGGTTAAGTGATAGCTTTGATAATATTCCTGTTACAATTTCTGAGAGATTGATTTATGGAAGTGAATTGAAAATAGGAAATATGATAGAAATAGAGGGTCAATTTCGCTCATATAATAGTTTTAATAGCTTTGGGAATAAACTTTTACTAACTGTATTTGCAAGAGAAATAACTTTTCTAGACTCAGAAAGTAAAATAAAAAACCCAAATCAGATAATTCTCAATGGATTTATTTGTAAACATCCCATTTATAGGACTACTCCGTTTGGAAGGGAAATTGCTGATATACTATTAGCTGTAAATAGAGCCTATAACAAATCTGATTATATTCCGTGTATAGCGTGGGGAAGAAATGCAAGATATTGTAAAGAACTAGATGTAGGTTCGAATGTAAAAATTTGGGGAAGAATTCAGAGTAGAAAATATCAAAAGAAATTTTCTACTGGCGAAATAATTGAAAAGGTTGCATATGAGATATCTATTTCAAAAATGGAAATAGAACACGAAGCTAGTAAGCAGGAAGTAGATGATAATAACGTGGAAGAAAATGAAAGTAGCATTGAAGAATAGTATTTATTACATAATTGAAAATTAAGGTGCAGTAAAATATTTGTTACAGTTTAGAGGTTAAAAACAAAAGGAAAAAGCAGCGAAGGAATCTTAGGGACGGATTCTGATGATTCCGTAGCAAAGCGGAGGACTGAAAGGAAATCAGCAGAACCGTACCCTATGATACCGTAGCGGAAGTATTTGCACTACCTCTGAACTATAACAAATATTTACCTGCTCAAAAATTTTAATAATAAAAATAAGTTGAAATTAATATTGATTTATATTAAATTATAAGTAAAGCTATATCTGAAAATTGTCTTAAAAGATGATTTTCTTTTTTTTGATTTCTTAGTATGAAATATAATAGACTAAAGCAAACGAGTTTAAAGTTCATGAAATTTTGTTTTGGAGAATACAGGTGACTGATGAAAAAAATTGCATGTATAGTAATAAGTAATTGTACAAGAGAATTTGATAGGGTTTATCACTATATAATACCTGATACTTTAGTAGATAAAGTAAATATAGGGATAAGAGTTATGGTTTTATTTGGCAATTCAAATACATTAAAGGAAGCTTATGTTATTGATTTAATAGATCATAGCGATTTTGATAACTTAAAAGAAATATCGAAAATTGTAGATACGGTTCCTATAATTAATTCTAATCTTATTAAGCTTGCAAATTGGATGAAAAAGAGGTTTATTTGTACGTATTATGATGCAATAAAATGTATGATTCCTCCAGGAATAGGCGTAAAAAGCTATAGAACGGTAAGACTTATAAATGATAGCATGGAAATAAATTCAAAGGGAAAAATTATTTTAGATTTATTAGTAGAGAATGGTCATGAATGTGAATATGATATTTTACGGGAAGTCTCAAATATTAAAAACTTTTCAAGAATTATTAAAGATTTACAAACAAAAAATTCTATTGAAATTATAGAGACATTTACGCTGAAAGCTTATGAAAAAAAGGTGAGAGTTGCTTTTTTAAATAAACCCAGAGAAGAAATTAGCGAATTAATTCAAAATGATTCAATTAAAAAGATACAGCACATAAG
>CAYYEC010000458.1:0-1505 GCA_964470745.1 uncultured Eubacteriales bacterium
GGGGCCGGTCGATGATATTCTATGAGGCTCAATCCTTCAAAATTAAATATTGAGACTCAAAATGCTAAGCTTGAGATTCATCAGGAACATGCTAAAATAAGTATTGAAACAAAAAAGCCAAAACTTGAAATAGATCAGTATGAAGCTTTTGCAAGTAGTGGGCTAAAAAATATGTCTGATCTAACTAAAGAAGCGGCTGATAGGGGAAAACAGCAAGTTTTAGAATTTATAGGTAAAGAAGCTTCTGACGGACACATGTTAGCTTCTATAGAAAACGGAGGAAATCCTATTGCAGAAATAGCAAAGAGAGACTCCTCTCCAGAGAAGCAGTTTGGCATGGTTACAATGCCTAGTGTAGGTCCAAAGTTTAAATTGATTCCAGGAGAAATAAAAATAAGGGCAAATGAAGTGAAACACGGTGAACATATAGGGTATGAAGCAAACTATATTCCTGGTAAAGTTAATATAAACTATACTTCAGGTAAACTAGAAATATATTTAAAAAAGAAGCCATCAATTGAAATAAAGTATATAGACGAGAGAAGATAGAAAAAAGAGAGCAAAATCATTGACAATGGACTCTTTTCACTTTAATGTAAAAGCGGGAGGTATTAATTTTATGGAATTAAATACAAAACATTTTGGAGTAATTGAAATTGATGAAAAAGCTATTATAGATTTTCCAGAAGGAATTCCAGGTTTTAAAGAAGTAAAAAAATTTGTTTTATTGGGTAAAATAGATGATGAGACACCATTTCAATGGCTGCAAGGAGTAGATAATACAGACCTTGCTTTTGTTGTAATTAGTCCATATATGATTAAACAAGATTTTGTTGTAGACATTGAAGACTCGGAAGTAGAGGTTTTAGACATAAAGGATACAGAAAAAGTTTTAGTATATTCAATAGTTGTAATTCCAGAAAATATAAATAATATGACAGCAAATTTGAAAGCTCCTGTTTTAATAAATACTGAAAATAATAAAGGTAAACAGGTTACAATGGAAAATGGAGATTATCAAATCAGGCATTACATAATGGAAGAGCTCCGGAAACAGGGAGGTTGAAAATAATGTTGGTATTATCAAGAAAAAAAGGTCAATCTATCATGATTGGTGATGATATAGAAATATCTATAGTTGATGTACAGGGTGATCAGGTAAGGCTTGGAATTAATGCCCCTAAGAAGGTAACAATTCATAGAAAAGAAGTATTTGAAGAGATACAGGAAGAAAATAAAAAGGCATCACAGGTGGGAAGTTTTGATTTGAAGGAATTGAAACTTCAAATAAAAGATAAAAGTGAAGAATAAAGAGATGAAGTAAAAGAAAAATTTTTAAAATTTTTTTAATTTTACTATAAAGTTTTAAATTTTAATACACGATATATTAATTGAAAGCTTAAATTGATTTGGTCGACCATCAAAATTTAAGTCAACGGAATGAAGAAAAATTTTCAATCTTCATTTATAATTACATTTTCGTCATGGATGACGAAAATAAAAAA
>CAYYEC010000458.1:1515-1888 GCA_964470745.1 uncultured Eubacteriales bacterium
CTTGCTATATCTGAAAAGATGAGAGCCCAAGTTAGAGGCTTGGATCAAGCTTCTCGAAATGCACAGGATGGTATTTCATTAATTCAAACTGCAGAAGGAGCACTTAATGAAACTCATGATATTCTTCAGAGAATGAGAGAGCTTGCTGTACAGGCATCCAATGATACCAACGTTACAAAGGATCGTGAAGCAATAAATAAAGAAATTTCGCAGTTGTCAAAAGAAATCAACAGAATTGCGTGCCAAACTGAGTTTAATACTCAAGGTCTTTTGACGGGAGGTTTATCTGCATCATTCCAGATAGGAGCAAACAGCGGTCAGATTATATCAATGAATATTACAGGTATGGATGCTGGCAATCTTTCCGTAGATG
>CAYYEC010000458.1:1898-3575 GCA_964470745.1 uncultured Eubacteriales bacterium
CTATTCAAAAAGTAAATGATGCTATAATTAAAGTATCTGGAGAAAGAGCTACACTTGGTTCTATCCAGAATAGACTTGAGCATACTATTAAGAATCTGGATACATCTTCTGAAAACTTGCAGGCTGCTGAATCAAGAGTTAGAGATGTAGACATGGCTAAAGAAATGATGAATTACTCTAAACAGAATATTCTGAATCAGGCTGCGCAAGCTATGCTGGCACAGGCTAACCAGGCTCCACAGGGAGTATTACAATTATTAAGATAATCGATTATTAAGGATTTTAAAAAAGCCAACTATTTAGTTGGCTTTTTTAAAAAATAAAAAACAGGTGAAGTAAATGGATATAAACCTAGTAACTAAAATAAAAGAAAATTTGAGAAATTTTAATTTTGACATTGCATTTCCCATGATATTAAAATCAGTGGAAGACTTGATTCAATTACCTCAAAAAATGGATACCGGTCAACTAAATGAGCTTTTATTATTAATTAATGAGGCAATGGAAAATAAAGATGTTATAAGGCTGTGTGATATAACTGAACATATCCTTTATCCTCAGTTTATTGAAACAAATACAGAAGGGCAGTAAATATGAAAAAGGAAAATTTTAAAAAAAATTTAGAATCTATTAAAAACAGCCAAAAATATATTTATGATATTTTAATGACCCATAAGAAAGATGAAGAAAGAAAATATATTATAGAAACTAACGGAGAATTTGAAACTTTATATTATTTAAATGAAAACGGCAAATACATCCAGTATACTAGTTTATTTAATCCTCAAAAGGAAGCTGAGGAAAAATTAGCAAGGCTGGATTTTTCATATAATAGAAAAACCTTTCTAATAATTGGTATTGAATTGGGGTATGCTGTTAATCATCTTCTGCAAAATATAAAATCAAAAGACAAAATTATTTGCTTTGAAGAAGATATTGCGTTGATTTTGGAAGTTTTGGAAAGATACGATTTTTCAAGATACATAAATGAAAAGCAGCTTTTTTTTGTAGTATGCGGTATTGAAGAACCTAAGGAAGATGTTCAAATTTTAAATCTTGTATTTAGTTATTTTGAGAATTTTATTTCCAAAACACAGACTATACTTCTTCCGGTTTATTCTATGGATTATGTTTCTTTTGCCAAGCGTATTATTAAAATTATTTATGAAAAAAAAGAATATATTAAATTTGTTCTGGGTAATAATATTGATGATACATTGGTAGGATGGGATAATCAGCTTATTAACTATGAAGAATTAATAAAGAATCCCGGTGTAAATGAATTTTTAAAAAGATATAAAGATATATATAAAGGCAAACCGGCTATTATTGTGGCATCGGGGCCTTCATTAAATAAAAATATTGATTTATTAAAAAAAGCTGTTGGAAAAGCTTTAATACTAAGCTGTGATGGTTCTATGGATTCTTTAATAAAACGAAAAATTAAAATTGATGCGGTAGGTTCAGTAGAAAGAATCAGAAAGACCTATGAAGCTTTCTATGAAAATAAGGAAATCCCAAAAGATACTGTATTGGCAGCACCCAGTATTGTTGACCCCAATATATTAAATAAATCTCAAAATAATAAACTTTTATTTTTAAAGAGTTCAGATTCCTTTGCCAATTTTATAAATGAGGTGACAGGCAATGAAAAAGGAGCAATGTATTCAAGTCCTT
>CAYYEC010000459.1:0-2320 GCA_964470745.1 uncultured Eubacteriales bacterium
CTTCTTCTGCAGTCCCCTAAATAACCTTCTTGACAAAAATAAATCATTCTGTCCTTCTTTTCGAATGGTTGATATTTAGGCTACATGATTTTTGTATTTTATGGTAACTGGACATATTTAGTTAATTCCTTGGTTAAGAATGTTTCCACTTCCGAGGAGGTAAGGAGCTTTCTAACCCAGGTTTTAATCATGGCTTTCGTGTGATTGTTTTCCAACGAAGCAATAAGCGCTTGGGTAATATATTCATTGACTGATATATCCAGTTCTGTTGCCCGTTTAGATACAGCATCCATTAGGCCGGTATCAAGATATGGGCTGTATTTTTTCTTCTCTCCAGATAACATTATAGCCCCCGTCTGTTAGCATATTCATCTAGAGTTGTAAATTCACCCCTGGCAATTTGGGCTTCTCCAGCTTCCATTCTCTCAATTTCCTCTGCTGCTAGGATAGTGTCGTCAGCCGTTTTAACAAGGTTTTTAACTATTTTAAGAATGCTGTCAACTATCTCTTCATCCAGCAAATCAATAACTTTATGTAATTCTTCGCGGGTTTCAGTCATTATTATTCCTCCCTTAGATGAAGGTTTTAGTGGGGATTATTTGTATATATCCCCTCTCGAACCTATATCAGCTATATGTATTTCGTTCTTCACTAAACCATACAGTATTCTGTATGAGCCTACCCGTAACCTGTATTTTTGCTTAAATCCTCGGAGTGGTTTAATGTCTCCTTTTGGTGGTACCTCTGACAATCCTCTTATGGCATCTAGGACTCTTTTTGCCGTCGCGTCATCCATTTTATCAAGTTGCTTTACGGCTTGCTTTGATAGCTTTATTTGCAATGTACCACCTCCTTGCTATGATACCATTTTATAAATATTTGGAACCAATGTCAATGGCTTTGTCATATATTGGTATTTAAATACTTTGAACAGTTTGTTCCCCTGCATTAATCATGAAATCTCTTCCTGAACTTGTACAATCATCCCTCTGTTTCCTCTACCTCCAGAAAATTATAATTTTTGCATTTTTCTGTATTTTTGTAGTTGCCTGTTAAGAAAATAAATTGTAGAATAGTCATATCTAATAAATAATGTCAAGAGGTAAATATTGTTTAATATTCTATGAAATGGGTTTTTGGCAAATGGATCAGATGCCCCTGTCGGCCGTAATATTTGACTCCATACCGGAAAGTATACTTTTGTTTAGCTTTGGCATGGCTGTAGTCGGGGAATACATTAACTTTAAAAGAATCTTTATTGCCGCCATAATATCGGCTTTCACATCAATGTTAATCAGAGCTTACGTCCCTATTTTTGGCCTTCACACAATATTCGGCATTGCGGTTTTATTTGTATTGGCTTGGAAACTGTTAAACTTAAAACCCTGGAAAGCTATAATAGCTTCTCTAATTAGTTTAATGGCATTATTGATGTTGGATAGTACAATATTGCCAATTTTACTAAAAGCAGAAAATCTTACAGTTGAAGAAGTTTTAAAAGATAATTACAGAAGAATTATATATCCTGTTCCATCCTTTATTATATTTGGTTTAATGACCTGGTTTCTTTATAGTAGGAAAAAATTTTTAATTAGAGGAAGCAGGGTTGATAGTAATCAGCAATATAATAAGTCACGTTTTTTGCTATCATTAGCAATTCTTTCCCAGGGTTTATTTTTATTTGTAATAGATGAACATCTCAATTATTTAGGGAAAATCTCATTCTTAATTAAATTGCTATGCATAATCTATTTTATTGCTTCCATCATATTTCTAAAACGCCTATATGGTGGTGATGAACTAAAGCAGGTCTAATACCGGGACAAGACACAAATAGCGTATTATAATCAACTAATAAGGAGAACCGGGAAATGGATAAAATGCCTTTAGTCGCAGTAATATTTAATTCAATACCGGAGAGCATAATACTTTTCTGCTTTGGTATTGCCATAGTCGGAAACCGTATTAATATCAAAAAAGTATTTATTGCCGCTGTTATATCCGCATTTACATCGATGTTTGCAAGAGAATATGTTCCTTATTTTGGTCTTCATAGCATAATTGGCGTATTTGTTATATATATATTATTTTGGAAACTCCTAGATTTAAAAGCATGGAAGGCAATATTTTCTTCGCTGCTTAGTTTAACGGTTCTAGCATTGTTAGATAATTTTATATTATATGTAATATTAGATCTTAAACACATAACTTTGACAGAAGTTATGCAAGATAATATTAAGCGAATTATTTATACATATCCTACCTTAATCATGTTGGGTTTTATTACATGGATTATATATTACAAGAAATGGTTTCTTAT
>CAYYEC010000459.1:2330-3569 GCA_964470745.1 uncultured Eubacteriales bacterium
AAGAAAAAATGAAAGGACCTTTAATTGTAACAGCAATTGTTCTCTTACAAGGAGTTATTTTAGTAATTCTTAATGCGTATTTTGGTTATTTAAATATTCATTCATTAATAACAAAAATACTTAGTCTTGTATATTTTACTCTATCAATTATATTTTTAAAATATTTTTGGTCGCAAAAAGATGAAATAGATAAATCTATTCGCAACGTGGAGATGAATAAGAATGAATTTAATTTCAATACATTCAATAGCGGTAAATTTAAGTAATGTCATTGCCAAGGAACTGAACTTTGATGACATAAAAAGAGCCAAAATTAGTTATGGTCTGGAAGCAATAATAGGAGCAATTATAAAAATTATTATTTTTCCAGTTGTATTTTTCTTGTTTGGGGTATTGAAACAGTCATTAATTGCATTATTCACTATGGGAATTTTAAGATATGCTTCTGGCGGTTCACACTTTAAAACATTTATTAAATGTTTATTCGTTTCATCTGCCATATTAGTATCCATTGGTATGCTTACAAAAGTTCTAGTAATTAATGATTATTTGTATTATGTTTTAAATTTTGTTTGTTTTATTATTGTTTTGTTTAAGTCGCCGGTTGATCCGCCGGAGAAACCAATTAAAACAAAACAAAAAAGATATGTTATGAAATTTTTATCTGTACTTATACTGTTATTATTGATATATATTTCAAGTAAAACTATTAAAAATGATATTAAAAATTCAATTGTTTTAGCCATGTATTTTCAAGTATTAACCTTAACCGGCTGGGATAAAACAATGTATATATATATCAATCAATTTAAACTAAAAACAAAGGAGGTGAATTTAAAATGAAAAAGCATATTTTTAGCTTAATTGCTGCTCTTTCAATGTTCGCGTTTTTCATAGGCATTCATCCTACTTGTTGGATAAACCTTTATCAGCCGGAATTACCGGATGAGCTTAAGTAATGTACATAATTCAGTTTCCACTCCTCATTATGGGGAGTGGAATTTATTTAATATGTGTATTAGAGGTTAATAATTATGAAATTAAAAAATATTTCTATAAACAAAAGCTATGTTTATGGATTATTTTTTATATTAATTCAGGCTACTTTTTTCATGACTATTATTTTATCCTATAAAAATTTGACAAAAAGTTTGTTATCAATATTAATAACTGTTTTAGGTTTATTGTACCCATTAATAACCTTTATAATGTTTTATTTATACATAAGACATGAAAATC
>CAYYEC010000460.1:0-996 GCA_964470745.1 uncultured Eubacteriales bacterium
CATATAAATGGCATCAAGCAGGGTCATTCTTACCATTGCTTCACAAACTGCATATATCCTGGCACATATAGTAGGGTCATTCCTTGTACTGAAAGTAGCCTTCAAATTTTTATTTTCATTAACATTTACAGTATCCTGCGGTATCGATATTGTCGGAGTAGGCTTCACAGCAACTCTTATTCTTATTTCTGCTCCGTTTGATATACCACCCTGAATTCCACCTGCATTATTTGTCTTAAACGTTACTGTCTTGGTTTCTTCATCTACATAAGGTGTGTCATTTGACTCGGAACCCTTCATTTGTACATGCTTAAATCCTGCACCAAACTCAATTCCCTTAACAGCTCCCAGTGACATTAACCCATATGACAACATAGCATCCAATTTATCAAATACAGGCTCACCCAATCCTGCAGGAACTCCTTTAGCAATAATTTCAATTATTCCACCTAAAGATTCACCTTGGTCTTTTGCATTTATTACTTCTTTTATCATTTCCCTGGCTTTTTCAAGATCTGGACAATTTATATCATTTTTCCTATAGTTGCTTTTTGCCATTTCATAAGATATTTCACCTGTACTTATTCCATGAATAGAAGTGGTAAAGGCTATAACATCTATACCCAATTGGTCCAATACAGCTTTTGCAACTGCTCCACCAGCCACTCTGGCAGCAGTTTCCCTACCGGATGCTCTACCTGCTCCAAGCCAGTCAAAGTGTTCTCCATATTTTTTATAATAAGTATAAGTAGCCTGCCCGGGTCTTAATGTATGTCTCTTTACCCTGTGCTTTTCCATCTGCTCAGGAAGGATATCTGAATTTGGAATTATTATACCTACAGGTGCTCCAGTAGTCGTATTATCTTCCATAACCCCGGAATATATATGAGCTTTGTCTCTTTCTTTTCTGGGGGTATCAAGCTCTGACTGCCCCGGTCTTCTTTTATCCATCTCAGCCTGTATCATTTCATGAGTCAGTTTAATTCCGGCAGGTAC
>CAYYEC010000460.1:1006-3553 GCA_964470745.1 uncultured Eubacteriales bacterium
CCATTAACCCGCCTTTTAACTGTTCAGGAATTCCTTCCTCTTTATTAAATGCACCTGAATATGATTCTCCACAGGTTGTTATTCTAAAAAATCTACCATATGTATTTCCAAGCATCTAAACATCTCCTTGAATCATCATTTTAATCCATATTATTATACTATATATAATTCAAAATGTCTTTTACATATTTGCTATTATTTTGCGTTATATTTCATTTAAAACTCATATAACACAAAAGTCACCTAGTGGTTTGTAATACTTCATTTTTATAATCCTATTTTAAGTATTTCCACTTCCTCTGTCTGTGGTCTGCACACCCTAAAAAACATACGTTACAGACCGCTAGGTTTTTCGTGTAAATTAATTTTTGTATATTATATATAATATACAAAAATTAAATCTTAAAAGAATATATTAAAATACTTTTATTTAGGTCTATTAACTTTAATAGTAACATAGAACTCAAACAACTTTACATAAAATTATCTGTACTGTCTTGTAAAAATCAGTTATATCAATTTGGATTGGACTTAAAACAATTTGTACTTTCTATAAGTTTCAAAATATCTAACGCTATTTTATGTTCATATTCTGCCAGAAAAAAAATTTCCGATGCTGTTTTATCTAATATACGAGTCATATCTTGACCATAGATTGATGCGTAAACAACTTTATGAATCAATTGTCGGATTTGTTTCCACATATCACCAGCTTTCTCCAGTTGCTCTGCAAAAAGTATATAGTCTTTATTATTATAATATTGTGAGATGTACTTTAAAAATAATGAAAACTTTACTCTGTTATTACTAATAAATGATAATTTTTTATGTAACAAACCATCTTGCAAGATATTCAAATTTGGAAACTCATCTATTGGATTAAAACCCAATTTTATTTTCACTCCAAAATCCACCATCTCATCAAAATCATTTTTGTCTTTATGTAGTAACTTTGTTACACTTGAATAAAGAATGTTTAACCAATTAATTTCATTAAATTTTTTTTGACCATCATCTATTTCCATAAAAATTCCATGATTAATATAGCCTTTTAAATAATTTTCCAAAACTAATTCTACAGATTTTATATGGTAATGAGCATCAGTACAGTAGAAAGATGAATCAGTGAATCCTGTTATTAAACATGCATGGGGAGTATGCGCTATTTGATAGTTTCTATCCCATGGACACCAAAAAGAATTAATTCTTAGAAAAACAGGATACCTACCATTTTGAACTTGTCTTTTTATAGAATTAATAGATGTATTTACTTCTTCTTGTGATACATTAATGATATATCCATAGTATTGCTTTAGTAAATTACCCTCACTTATATCTCCAGAATCCAGACATTCTCCTAAAGTTTTAAAATTAGATTTAAAACTAAATGACCATGATCCTGAATATAGTGGTCTATAGTCAAATCCTAATGAAGAGATAACAGAAATCAATTGATTATTAATACAGTTAAACGGCAAGCCGATACATATTGGATTTATATCTATATAATTCATCATACACCTTCTTGAATCATTATTTTAATTTCTTTTATTATACTAATAATATATATAATTTTCAACAAGTAATATATATTATTGATTTTTATGATATAATTTACATGCGGTCTGCATATTTTTTAGTGTATGCAGTTCACAAATAAAGGAAGTATATTTTTATCATTTTAATAAAACCGAATGTTATAAATTACTGGGGTGAATTAAATTATGAAAAGCGAATCAAATATTGAAAAACTACATAATAGAGAAATATTTTATCGAATCTGGATATCTGAAATAGAACCTAAATGTACTATATGCATAGTCCATGGTTTAGGCGAGCACTCAGGTCGATATGCCTTTGTTGCTGAAACTCTCGCTTCATTTGGATATTCAGTGATAGCCTTTGATCTTCAGGGTCATGGCAGCTCTACTGGTAAACGGGGACACATTAAAAGCTATGATTCGCTCTTAGATGATATTGATTATTTCATAAAAAAAGCAAGAGAACTCTTTCCAGATAAGCCGTGTTTTTTGCTAGGTCATAGTGTAGGTGGAAATCTTGTATTAAACTATATGCTTAAAATAAAACCAGACCTTAAAGGAGTTATTGCCCTTAGTCCATGGATCATCTTAAAGAAACCACCAGCTAAAATATTGATTTTATTCTCTTATATATTAAATATGCTTTGCCCTTCTATTACTATAAATAATGGCATTAAATCCGAGGACTTGCATCAAAATAATGAAGTTAGAACAGAAAAAAGAGATACGCTTTCTCACGACAGGATTTCATTTAGATTGTTTTTTTATGCTTATAGAAAAGGTCTTTGGGCCTTAAAAAACGCTTCAAAAAACTCACTTCCATTGCTTATTATGCATGGTACCAGTGATAATGTAACGTGTTTTGATTCAAGTATGAAATTTGCTACAGAATATGGTAAGAATTGTACCTTTATTTCTTATGAAGGGTTTCGACACGAACTTCACAATGAAGTCAACAAGGATTGTGTATTGAAAGATATTGCCAGCTGGATTGATGGTATATTAT
>CAYYEC010000461.1:0-3548 GCA_964470745.1 uncultured Eubacteriales bacterium
ATTCTACTCCAAATACAATTACGAATCCCGCAACTATTCCTATTATGATTGACCCCCACATACTTACTGCCGCACATCCTGCTGTAATAGCTACCAATCCACCAAGAGCACCGTTTAAGGTCATACTAACATCAGGTTTTTTGTATCTTATCCAGGTTATAATCATTACTACAAATGCTCCTGCAGCAGCTGCCAAGTTAGTAGTCATTGCAATATGACCGATATCTGGAGTTGTACCGGATAATGTACTACCTGGATTAAATCCAAACCATCCAAACCATAGTATGAATACACCCAAAGCACCTAATGCGATACTATGACCAGGTATAGCATTTGGCTTGCCATCTTTAGTATATTTTCCAATTCTAGGCCCGATAATTGCTCCACCTACTAATGCAGCCCATCCACCAACTGAGTGAACAACTGTTGATCCTGCGAAGTCTATCATGCCTATTCCAAAAAGAGATGACAACCAACCACCACCCCATATCCAGTGACCTACTACAGGATAGATTATTAATGTAATTACAAAACTATACATTACATATGCACTGAATTTTGTTCTTTCAGCCATAGCACCTGAAACTATAGTAGCTGCTGTAGCTGCAAATACTGTTTGGAATATAATAAACGCTTCTATAGGAATACCCAAGCCTAAATCTTCTGCTGTTGCTGTTCCAAAAAATCCAGTTGAACCAAAAAGACCAAACTTGTCTGCACCAAACATAATTCCAAATCCGAATATAAAGAATACTAGAGATCCTATTGAAAAGTCCATAAGATTTTTCATTATAATGTTACTTGCATTTTTTGCCCTCGTAAAACCCGCTTCAACCATTGCAAATCCTGCTTGCATAAAGAATACCAAAAATGCTGCCAGCAAAACCCACACTGTGTCAATTGCCATTGTGTAATCGACTTCACCTTCTGCAAATACAGCAACTGATGTCATAACCAATATTACTGCAATTAATAAAATACTTACTATTTTTTTCATCATTATTACCCCCATCTTATTAAAATTTATAATTTAGAATTGAGAATGTAGAATTGAAATATATTTCTTATATATGTACATATAACAAATCTCTTAACCTCAATCTTAATCTTAATCTAAACCTAATCTTTTCACAGTGCTGATGCTCCTTTTTCTCCTGTTCTTATACGAACAACTTCCTCAATATTTGAAATAAATATTTTTCCGTCTCCAACCTTACCTGTTTTACAAACTTTTGAAATTCCTTCTATTATTCCCTCAACTTTCTCTGAAGCAACAACTATTTCAATTTTTACTTTAGGTAATAAGTTTATATTGATTTCTGTACCTCTATAAACTTCTTTTACACCTTTCTGTAATCCACAACCAGAAACCATACTAACTGTCATTCCATGAATACCTGCCTGATTGAGTAGATCCTTAACATCTTCTAGTTTCTCTGGTCTAATAACTGCTTCTAATTTTTTCATAAAATCACCCCTTAAATTATTTTAAAAAACAAAAAGCCAGAAACTATTTTAATAAATAGCTTCTGGCATCATAGCCTACACCTCACAAAATTCGTTCCTGGAATCTTGTAATCGATTTAATTGTTTGAATTTATTTTATGAATTAATTCTACTACACTTCTTGCATAATGTCAAGTATTTTTGTATTTTTTTTTGTATTTTTTTATTTTTATGCAATTTACCCAATCTAATGTTGCAGTTTGTTCCATTCTTCTATACTTTCTTCCTTATCCTTTAGTTAGAATAACAGCTTGTGCAATATCTCTCATCCGCATTCTATTATCTCTGCTTTTTTTCTTAATTATTTCATATGCTTCTTCTTCAGAGTAACCTTCTTTTTGAACTAAAATCCATTTTGCTTTCTCAATAACCTTACGGCTTTCAAGCATGTCACTAAGTTTATTAACTTTCTTCTCATATTCACTTATTCTGCTATAATTTAATAAAGTCATTTCGACAATTTGAAGTAAACTTTCGTCAAACAAGGGTTTTGTAATATAAGCCATAATCTTTGTATTTAATAAAAAGCCATAAACCTCATCCGTCTTATTTTCCAGTATTAAGACGCATGGTACAATAACTTCTTCCTCAATCATTTCTAATGCAGCTCTAATTTCCCTAAAATTATTAGTCACTTCAATTATCACGAAATCAGGATATTTATTCCTTATATGTCTTAACATATTCGTATAGTCCTTTGTAAAACCTGAAAATATATATCCATTTGAAGCTAATGTATTCTTTATTCTGCCAAGTACTTTAGTGTTCTGGCCAAATATTAAAAACTTAAAGTTTTTCACATATATCACCTCTCAATTGTTTGAAAGGAAAATATTTCATATTTACTATACCATTACTTACTTTTGAGCAAAAATTACACATCATATTACAAGTAGGAGCAACAGATAAATTTAATTCTTTCATTATCTCTTCTTTAATTGCTTTTTGTCTTCTAGCATTTCCATTATTTAATGCACTTATCATTACTTCCCCCTATTATATGTTATTATAATCCATTTATTTCATTTTTTTCTAAAAAGTTTAATAAAAAAGCTCTCTGGATAACAGAATAATTCTTCTGCATCTAAAAAGCTTCTATGCCATAAGTTAAACTACATCACGGTAATTTAAATATTATTGACTTTTAATATAAAAAATATATTAGCATAAAACATTGTATTTTGCAAGTATAATTTTTAAAAATTGCAATTCGCAATTTTAAAAAATTGCGAAATAAGTGCCAAATTCCCGTTTCGGAATCAAGGGGACAGTTCCATCGTTTTCCCTTCGGTCCTCCGCTTACGCTTCGGAAACGCTCGAACCGTCCCCTTGATTCCTTCACTGCTTAGGTGCCATACTAATCAAATTAATGCCTGAATGAGTGAAGAAATTAGCGGAGGAATCTTGGGGACGGATTCTGATGCTTCCGAAGTGAAACGAAGGACCGTAGGGAAAGCAGCAGAACCGTACCCCATGATTCCGTAGCGGGAAGACTACTCACGAATTTTTATTTTAAATACTATTTTACAACTAAATTTATAAGTCTGCCTTTAACTATTATTAGCTTTTTGATTTCTTTACCTTCAGTATATTGTTTTACCTTATCATCTGCTAAAACAACTTTTTCAATTTCACTATTTTCTGCATTTGAAGAAACTTCGATTTTACTCCTAACAACTCCATTTATTTGAACAGCCAACTCAATAGTATCTTTAATAAGTGCTTTTTCATCATGTTCTGGCCACTTTTCATTAAAAATAGAATAGGTGCAGCCTAGCTTTTCCCACATTTCTTCAGCAAAATGTGGTGCAAAAGGAGCCATAAGCTTAAGTGTATCAAGTAATGTTTCCTCAAGAAGATTTATATTTTTGCTTTTTTCTGTTCCTTCATATTTATAAAATGCATTCATCAATTCCATAAGTTTCGCAATTGATGTATTAAATTGGAATTTTTCTGCATCCTGTGTAACACCCTTTATTGTTGAATGTCTTACAAAATTTAGCTCTTTTTCATGAGTTCCCATCTCGTCTTTAGAGCTTCCC
>CAYYEC010000462.1:0-3546 GCA_964470745.1 uncultured Eubacteriales bacterium
GAGCCATCCGCGACTCGAACGCGGGACACCTTGATTAAAAGTCAAGTGCTCTGCCAACTGAGCTAATGGCCCATAAGTGGACGCTTATGCATCCAACATGGCTGGGATGGCAGGACTCGAACCTACGAAATGCCAGAGTCAAAGTCTGGTGCCTTACCGACTTGGCTACATCCCATTATTTGATTATGAAGTGTGAAGTCGAATTCACTTCTTCGACTTCTCACCTCTACGTGGGGTGAATGATGGGAGTCGAACCCACGGCCTCCAGAGCCACAATCTGGCGCTCTAACCAACTGAGCTACACCCACCACGTTGTGCCTCTCAAAAAAGGCACAACGATATTTTAAGACAGATAGGGGGAAAAGTCAAGGGAAATTTTTGAGAAATTTTAATTTATTTTAGCTCATCCAGCCAAACCCTTGCTACAGCGTCACTTGGCATTCTCCAGTCGCCTCTTGGAGATAGACTTATTGTACCAACTTTTGGTCCATCTGGTAAACAAGACCTTTTGAATTGTTGACTAAAAAATCTTTTATAAAAAGAAGTCAACCAATTTTTTATAGTTTCTTCTGTATATTTCCATTCAAAAGCTACCTTAGCTAAGAAAAATATTTTTTTTGGAGTAGCTCCATATCGAACCATATGATACAGAAAAAAGTCATGAAGTTCATATGGACCTATTATATCTTCCGTTTTCTGGTTTATTTCACCCTTTTCCGTAGGTGGTAAAAGCTCTGGTGAAATTGGCGTGTTAATTATTTTATGAAGAACTTCACCTACTTTTTCGTTTACTTTATTATCAGCTACCCATTCAACTAAAAACTTTACCAGGGTTTTTGGAATTCCGCAATTAACTGAGTACATTGACATATGGTCTCCATTATATGTGCACCACCCTAGAGCTAATTCCGAAAGATCTCCAGTACCAATAACAAGTGCTCCTATTTTATTAGCTATATCCATAAGAATTTGTGTACGTTCCCTTGCCTGCACATTTTCATAAGTTAAATCATGAATAGAAGGGTCATGTCCAATATCCTTAAAATGTTGCAAGCAAGAATCTTTAATATTTATTTCTCTTATACTTACATTCATAGATTTCATTAAATTTATGGAATTTGTGTATGTCTCATTAGTTGTTCCAAATCCAGGCATCGTTATGGCAATAATATTCTCCCTTGATATTTTTAGCTCATCAAATGCCTTAGCAACAACTAGCAAAGCAAGTGTTGAATCTAATCCTCCTGATATGCCTAGAACTGCTTTTTGAATACCCGTATGCTTCAATCTTTTACCTAAAGCCGATGTCTGTATTGAGAAGATTTCTTTACACCTTTCGTTTCTGTTTATTAAATCTGAAGGAACAAATGGATAAGCATTTACCTTTCTATCAAATTTATCTAGACTATACTCTGGAAAATCAAATTCAATTTTTCTATACTCCGGAATGTACAATGCTTCCATAAAGCTAGTATTTTTGAGTCTGTCACTAATTAGTTTATCAACATCTATGTCAGCAAATATTATTTGTTCCTTATCTAAAAATCTTTGAGATTCTACAAGGGTTGTACCATATTCACAAATTATTGCATGTCCCCCAAATACCACATCTGTAGTAGATTCATTAATATTTGATGAAGTATATATATATCCAGTTATACACTTTGCTGATTGCTGACTAACCAACTCTTCTCTATATTGATACTTTCCAATTATCTCATTACTGGCTGAAAGATTAAATAAAATTGTAGCACCACCCATAGACTGATATGAACTAGGTGGCGTAGGAGTCCATAAATCCTCGCAAATTTCAATCCCAAAGCACACATTAGGGTTATTACTATCCCCGAACAAAATATCGATTCCTAGAGGCACATTTTGACCACACAATAAAATAGTCTTATTTATTAGAGTCTTCCCACTAGAAAACCATCTTTCTTCATAAAATTCACTGTATCCAGGAATGAATGACTTTGGAACAACTCCAAGAATATTGCCATTTTTTATTACAACGGCACAATTGAATAATTGATTATCATATTTTATAGGCATTCCAATTATTGATATTATATTTAAATCTTTTGAAACAGTTAATATATGACCTAATTGTTCTATACTTTTATCAAGTAATATTTGCTGTTGAAACAAATCTCCACAAGTATATCCCGTAAGACATAGCTCTGGAAAAACTATAATTTGGGTATTTTTTTTATAAGCTTTCTGCATAAGTTTAATAATACTCTCTGTATTAAAATTTATATCTGCAACTTTCATTTCAGGTACAGCTGCACAAACTTTTACAAAACCATAATTCATTTTTATCTCCTGATTCATCTTCTTAATATTATTTCAAATTAATTTTAACACATATGTTATAAAATATGCAAAAAAATCTCATGGTCATCGAATCCATTGGATTTTGTTTCTTTCATTACACTCCAAGAAACTAAAAAAATCTCTGCCAAGAAACACTTAGCAGAGATTTTGAAAATATTATTATTTAATTAATGCATTACTTAGTACAAATGCACCAAATACTATTGATGTCATTGAAAGAAGCTTAATTAATATATTTATAGCCGGACCTGCAGTATCTTTGAATGGGTCACCTACTGTATCCCCAACAACTGCAGCTTTATGGCTATCAGAACCTTTTCCGCCATTGTTTCCTGCTTCAATATATTTTTTAGCATTATCCCATGCTCCACCAGAGTTTGCCATCATGATTGCAAGAACAAATCCAGAAACAGTTGCACCTGCCAGCATACCAGCTACTCCATTTACTCCCAACAATAGACCAACTATAATAGGAGTAATAACTCCTGTCAATGCAGGTACTATCATTTCTTTTTGAGCTGCCTTAGTACAAATATCTACACATGAAGCATAATCAGCTTCTGCTTTTCCTTCCATAAGTCCCTTAATTTCTCTAAATTGTCTTCTAACTTCAACAACTATCTTTTGAGCAGACTTTCCAACAGCATCCATTGTGAATGATGCAAATAAGTAAGGAAGCATAGCACCAATAAATAAACCAACAAGAACCGGAGGATTTATAAGTGAAAGATCGAATTTGAAACCAGGGTCAATAATATGAATTTCATCTTTATATGCAGCTATTAGAGCTAAAGCTGTTAATGCCGCAGAACCAATTGCAAATCCTTTACCTGTAGCAGCAGTTGTATTTCCTAAAGAATCTAATGCATCCGTACGTTGTCTTACAAATGGCTCTTGATGAGACATTTCAGCAATACCACCTGCATTATCAGCAACAGGTCCATATGCATCAGTAGCTAATGTAATACCTAAAGTACTAAGCATACCTACTGCAGCTATACCAACACCATATAATCCCATATTAAAGTTTGCTCCACCACCGGCAAGGAAGAAACTTCCTAATACAGAAGCACCAACTATTACAACTGGAAATAGAGTTGAGTACATACCTAGTGAAATACCGCCAATTACAACTGTAGCAGGTCCGGTAACAGACGTGCCTGAAAGCTTTTGTGTTGGTTTGTATGTATCAGAAGTAAAGTATTCAGT
>CAYYEC010000463.1:0-3544 GCA_964470745.1 uncultured Eubacteriales bacterium
TATTGCCTTTTCAGTCAGATTCACAGCGTATTCTTCAGCTTCTTTAACAGTTAGTTCACTCATACTATCCAGTCTTGCTGCCAGAGATTTCGTAAATCCCGGTGGCATATGCTGAACGATTAAAATAGCCGCTGGAATCTCTCCTGAAATTAAGGGTATAACGCTCTGGAGTGCCTTGGGACCACCAGTAGAAGTCCCTATTGCAACTATTTTTTCTAGTTTATTACTTTTCATAAATTCTTTATCAGGTTTTAAATCTATATTTTCAATTATTGTCTTTTTCTTCTCAATATGATTTCTTACTATTCTCCCAGCTAGCTTTACTTTTTCAACTAATTCAACTTTTTTATCACTTGATGACATATCAAAAATGTTAACAGGCTTAGTTATAAAGTCTACAGCACCATCACCTAATGCTTGAATAGTAGCCTCTGCACCTTCTTTTGTAACACTACTTAGCATTACAACTGGAAAATTGTCCACTTTCAACAGTTCTCTGAGACAACTTAGACCATTCATGACAGGCATTTCAACATCAAGAGTTATAACATCCGGTCTAAGCGCTTTTGCTTTCTCAACAGCCTCAAGACCGTTTTTAGCTATATCTATAACCTTTAATTCATCATCTGAATTTATAATATCAGATATAACCTTTCTCATAAAAGCCGAATCATCTACGACTAATACATTTAATACTTTGCGTGTTTTTATATTCATAAATTTAAATCAGCCCTTTTTTCATTAATTTTCTTTGCTGCTGGAAAATGTAACTAATAATATTATCTCTTGCCTTGTCATCAATTTTTATAAAACTACACCCCACCTCATACTTTACTTTAGCACCAGTTTCTTTTTTTGAAACTCTAACTATATTTCCAATAGCATTTACTTTTTTGGCATCAAGTGAAAATCTACATTCTATAAAGTTATTTAAGTCCGCTGTTTCATTAATTAGAATACACATCCCTCCACCACTTAAATCTTTTATTAATCCATCTTGAAATTCTCCTCTTAGCTCTGATTCTATGTTTATACTACTAAAGACTCTGTATTCTAAGGGATTTAAACACTCGAATCTAAAATATTGTCTTCTTTGAATCTTTATAATACTTCCAATTAATTCTATTTTTAATAACGCGATTCTATCTTTTACCCCTCTATCAATCACCCTGACTTTAAACTTATATAATTCATTATCTTGAGTTAAATAAACATCTATTATTGCTCCTATATGAACTGCAAAAATAACTCCTTCGTAAATTGGTGCAGCGATTAAAGCTGTTATCTCATCTTTATATTCTTCAAATTGACTAACCATAGAAGGTTTTATTACAGTTCCAAATTTGTTATATATCTCTAATTCAAGTCTTGTGCCAATCTTTATTTCAGAAAATTTCATGTATCCCCCTATAAAAAATACTCCTTATCTCTATAATATATATGTTTATGTATTAAAAAATCTAACTAATCTATTTACAAAACCTTTAACTCCTGAATTCTTTTCTATGCCCGTGTTTAAATTATTTTGAACAATTTTTTCTGATATCTCTCCTATAAGCTTGGTTGCATGACTTTTGGGAAAACTCAAACAAAATGGCTCCTGAAGCTTTACAGCTTTAACTACTGCTTCATCACTTAATATATACCCTAAATCTTGCAACTTTAAAGTCAAAAATTTTTCTGTTACTAATGCTAACTTATTAAATATATCACTTGCTTCATCTACACTATCAGCTTTATTTATAATAACCTTTATAACCTTTTCTTTTTCTCTATTTGACACCATCTTTATTAATGCATATGCATCTGTTATAGATGTAGGCTCCGGTGTAGTGACAAGAATTACTTCATCAGCTGCCATCACAAAACTCATAACACTATCTGAAAGACCAGCTCCTGTATCTATAAGAATAACATCATATAACTTATCAAGCAATGCTATATTTTGAACAAATCGCTCCAATTGAATACTATTTAGTCTAACAAGCTCTTCTACTCCTGATCCACCAGAAATAAACTTTATATTATTTGGTCCATCAGTTAATACTTCAAGAATATTTTTTCTATTGTAAATTATATCTACTAAAGAATACTTAGGTATAATCCCAAATAAAACATCAATATTTGCCAATCCAAAGTCACCATCTAGAATAATTACTCTTTGTCCTCGTTTACTTAATTGAATTGCCAAATTTATTGTTATATTTGTTTTCCCAACTCCGCCTTTTCCACTAGTAACTGTAATAACCTTTGCAGTCTTCGCTTCAACATTTTTCATAAATCCTTGTTGACTAGCCTTTTGCTTAATCTTTATATTATCAATTATTTGCCGCAATTTATCAGCTTGATCTCTCATTTTTTTATACTCCCTAATAGATTTTTTGTAATCTTGTCTATATTCGCAATCTCTATATCATCAGGAACACTTTGACCCATTGTAAAGTATGACAAGCTATTATTAGTTAAGTATCTGGTGTTAAGTATTATTCCATTTATAGGTGTTTCATCGAGCTTGGTGAATATTAATTTATAATCTCTTAAAAAACTATAATTTTTAAGAATTTCTTTACAATTTAAAATACTAGTTGTAGTACTAAGTACCAGAAAAATATCATCAGCATTTGAATTTTGTACTAAGCTTTTCAGTTCTTCAAACTGCGGCTTATTATTATAACTTCTTCCAGCAGTATCTATTAATATTATATCCTTATCTGAATGAGAATTTATAGCATCATTTATCTCACTTGGTGAATATATTACAGATACAGGCATTCCTAATATTTCTGCATATGTTTTTAGCTGTTCAACTGCAGCAATTCTATACGTATCAGCCGTTATAAGACCTATATTTTTTTTATGGTTTAGTGAATAATTTGCAGCTATTTTGGCAAGGGTTGTTGTCTTTCCTACGCCTGTAGGCCCAACAAATATCACAACTGTGGGCTTGTTATCATTTCTTAAAGCAATAGTTTCAGGTTTACCTAATAAACCAGAAACTATATTATATAGTACTGAAGCCACTTCATTTACGCTAGAACTCTCCCCAGTCTTTTCCTTAACTTTGTCAATTATTTTTTTTGCCAATTTAGGCTCTACTTCATTCTTTAGTAAATTATCATAAAATAGCTGTAATACTTCTCCATAAGAAGTATTTGTTAATTTTTTTTCAACAGCTGTGCTATCAATATTCTGGTTAGTAACTTTAACTTTTTCATATATCCTTTGTAGCAATTCCTCCATGCTACTAACTTTATTCTCTAATTCAACGATTTTTTCCTCTTTTTCGTCAAAATTACTTTGCTTTTTTGTTTCAAAGTCAGTAGTAATACTACTTTCTTTAATCTCAGGCTTTGTAATTGGCTTATCCAAAATTTTATCAGAATTCTTCTTTTTCCCATAATCCTCATCAATCGCAGCTAAAACTTCAACCATTGGCTTTGCAAATAGTTTAAGAATACCTTTCTGTCTTACTTTTCTAGTATTTAGAATTATAGCTTCATTACCCAAATCCATTTTAACCTTTAAAATTGCCTCCTGAGTATTA
>CAYYEC010000464.1:0-3539 GCA_964470745.1 uncultured Eubacteriales bacterium
AATAATCTTGTGAAAATCTCTTCAATTTTCTCAACAAAAAGATGTATGTCCTTACCAAAATTGTGTAGATCCATAATAGGATATCCAACAATCTGACCAGGCCCATGATAAGTAACATCCCCACCACGATTCACCTGGTACACACTTACATTTTGAGATGCCAGCAAATCTTTAGCCGCTAATATATTTGTATATTCTCCCCGTTTACCAAGAGTCAACACCGGAGTGTGTTCTACAAGTAAAAGAGTATCTTCAATCTCTCCATTTTGCCTCTTAGCCAAAAAGTCCCACTGTATATCCAGGGCTTCTTTATAATCCATCCTACCAAGATTTAGAATATTTAACTTCATGATATTCAACTCCTTTTGTAGAAAAATTGAGGTTAAGGTTAAGAAAATTCACTCTTAACCTCAACCTATTACCTATTGCCTAAAATCATTATATCATTCTAGCATTTGCCAGTAAGTACTTCTCAGCCTCTACTGACCATAATCCATTACTTTGTTCAACTATTTCAGCAAGCTTTGCAAATATAGGATCATTTTTCCCTTTTTCTTTGAAATCCTCAATCGCTGTTAGCTCCATATCAATGTTCGTGTATATAAGTTTTTTTCCTCCTGGGATTTTAGGAAGGTTTAATGTTGTCTCAACTACACTATTTAATCCTCCAATATGCGTAACCATTGAGGAAGGATTGATTAATCCTTTTGACATCATATCCAGTGACTCAATCATATCATCAGTGTTTCCACCACTTGTACCAACAACATGAGTTGCATTGTAGTGAACATTGTAGAAATTGAAATCTGCAGAAAAGGCTGTGTTGCTTGGGCCGGCAAAGAAATTCAAGCATCCGTCATGAGCAAGGATATTATCTCCTTGTTCAACAACTGGTTTAACAGGAGCAAATACCATAACATCATTATATCCTGTTCCATCTGTTAATGACATTAAGTATTCTACAGCATCACCTACAGTAGAAGTATTTACATATTTTAATTCAATACCGTTTTTCTTTGCTTCTTCAACAGTGTATATTGAAGCAGCCCTTTTTAGTCTGGAATCATCTATATCTGTAACTACTAACAGTCTTGGTTTTCTATCACAATGTATTGCATAATCAATTGCTCCTAAGCCCATTGGTCCTACACCTGCAAGTATTGCCATTTTTCCGCCTTCAACTATACCCATATCATGCACATAGCTTCCACCAGTAGTGTGATAATTTGCATGATATGTACCAACTATACAGGACATAGGCTCTGCTAATGATCCATAAAAATAAGCATCTCCTTCATAGGGAAGCAAACAATCATGCTCCATAACTGTACTTGGTATAACTATATACGTTGCACTACCACCAATATAATGGAATGAATATCCCGGTGCAGCATATGGGTCATCTTTTTGATTTAATGCAGGCTGAATTGAAAACTTATCCCCTGCTTTAAATTTATGCTGCCATTTCTTACCTACCTCCACTATTTTTCCGCAAAACTCATGGCCTACTATTACAGGGTTTTTGTCGATATCATTTGGAACCCTCTTATGATCACTTCCCTGTATAGCTGCCTTATATGATGACATACAAATACTATCCGAAATAATCTGTGCAAGTATTTCATCCTCTTTAATTTCCGGAAGCTCAAATTCTTCTAGTCTTAAATCATTTTTACCATATAATCTAACCGCTTTTGTTTTCATGATAATAATCCTCCCTTTTTTTAGTTGAGAGTTGAGAGTTTTTCATCTTTTAACTCTCAACTCCTCAACTATCAACTATGCTCCCCGAAAATGATACATGGGGACGGTTCTTCAGTCTCACGAAAAACATGTGAGACAGCAATAACCGTCCCCATGCATCATTTTCTCTTTCACCTTAATCTCAACCATAACCTAAACCTTCATTCCTATTTCCTTAAATATCTTTATTCTGTCATCTAAATCTGGATATCTTGCAATTGTCTCTTCCGAAAACATTCCTTTACTCATATCTTCAGTTGCTGCTATTTCATGTCCGATTAGCGCCCATGTTGCTTCTATAAGGTTTTGAAATTCTGCATTTTTAAGTGCTTCACATACAAAAGATTGTCTTGGAGAATTTATATCTTCTCCGCTTATTTGGAAAAATCCATGTTTACCACACAAGTCTTTTAATCTTCTAAGCTGTTCCATTGTATTTCTTGAAGGCATATATGTAACAGCTTTAAATCCTACTTCATTTATAACTTCAAATAGCAGCTCAAGATAATCATCTTCAAATTTCTGAGCTTTCTTATCTCCAGTTACAGAGTCCCCAACATCTCCAAGATATGCATAGGCTGATATACCCCCAATTTTATTACTTAATTCTATAACTTCAAGAATATCAGGACATTCTTCCTTTGCATCAATATAAAATTTAACGACCATTTCACTTTTTAATGCTCCGAGTAGGTCATACTCATAATAAGGATTATTGGTATCTAATAATAGATTTTCTATTTTAGAACTAATAGTTATTTTGATTTCGTTCTTTAAGAAGTCTGCAAGCCCTTTTCCTTTACCAAATCTTTCAATCAACTTAAATGATAAAGCAAATAATAAATGTCTTTCAGTAATGCTTCCACCTTCATGATTATTTGATAGAGGCACAACATCTTTGTCAAAATCCAATTTCACACCAAATGGAACTAAAATCTCATTTATCTTTTCAATCATTCTTTTATTTCTATTGTTTCTTGCTTCTACATATGGTTTAAAAAATGAGACTACTTCATCTATTTGCGTATGTGGTATTCCATGTACAGCCATATACGCAACTGATTTTTGGTCAGGGTTGTTTATTTTTTTACCATTTAGTTTGGTTTTAGATAAATCAGCTCTGCATTCAACACCTATCGTTGTTGCCATTCCTATGATTTTTCCCGCTTCAATAAACTCTTTGGCCCCGGAAAGAGAATCGTGGTCCATAATACCTGCTGTTTTAAGTCCTGCATTATATGCCATCCATAAAGCCTTTGTTGGAGAATAAGGAGAAAATGAGTAAGTTGTATGAATATGATTATTTACGCTTTCTCCGGTTTCAGGTCTATTGATTTCTCCTAATTCAATTCCCTTTACTAACTGTCTTAAGCTCTCAAGTCGAACATTTACATTTTCATTATTTAGATCTTCAATGTATTTTGAATACTTATCGTTCATAATAGCCCCCTATGTGAATTGTGAATTAATAGTTATACTTCTTTTTATATAATTCTCAATTCTCAATTGCCTTTTCCCTTATCTCATTTCCTGTCCGCCAGTTACGTTTATTGCCTGGCCAGTCATATAGCTTGATTGTTCTGATGCAAGGAATACCATTAGATTTGCTACATCATCGTATTGGCATCCTCTCTTCATTGGAACCTGATTTAGGTATTTCTGACGAATTTCTTCCGGAGTGCAGCCTTGATTTTTTGCGTACTGGTCATAGAGACCACCTGGATTTGTCCAAAGAGGAGAATCAAGTAAATTCCCGGGACAAATAGAATTTACCCTTATATTATGGGGTGCAAGTT
>CAYYEC010000465.1:0-3534 GCA_964470745.1 uncultured Eubacteriales bacterium
TTTCAAGGCTGTGTGAAGATTTATTGGAGATAATAAATAATTGTTTTGGGTTTCATGCAACAGTTTCTTTAAGTTCAGTAGGTGATCATGTAAGTGATCTATCTGATAAGTATTTTCAGTGTAAAGAAGCTATAGGCAGAAAAATATATCTAGGTGACAACTCAATAATTAGATATGATGATGTAAAGCAATTTATATATTTTTCTGATTATTCTACACTTGAGATAGCTCAGAAAAAGCTAATAAACAATGTTAAAACAGGTAATGTAAATGGTGTTCAAGTTAGTCTAAAAGAAATAAAGAGGTATATACAGGACCTTTCAATTGATGATACTGAATATTTGAAAGACTTTTACTTTAACTCAATTACTAGTCTTAATAATGTAAGAAAAACGCTAAAGTTAAAAGAGGATAAATATGAGTCTACTAATATTGGAAGTCTTTATAATCTTATTTCTAAGAGTGAAGAGATAAATGTAATGAATGAACTTCTATCTAATATAGCAAATGATATTTCCGAAAAAGTAAATGCCTTTAATACTGATAGTATTAGGAGCTCTATTAAAAAAGCAGTTGAATATATAAATGAAAACTATAGTCAACAAATTACTTTAAATGAAGTGGCTGAAAATGTTTTTTTAAGTACATATTATGTTAGCCGAATGTTTAAAAAAGAGCTTGGAAAAAGTTTTATAGATTATCTAACTGAGGTAAGAATAGAAAAAGCGAAAGAACTGCTTATAAATACGGAGTATAAAGCTTACGAAATTGCAGATTGGGTAGGAATAAGCGATGCTCATTATTTTTCAAAGTTATTTAAAAAGTATGTTGGAATGACACCAACCCAGTTTAAAGAGAAAAATAATATTTCTAATACTGTTTTATATTAAAAGTGCAATATTTTGTTGCACTTTTTTGTTCTATACTATTTGTTTGAAAGTGACAAATTATTCAACTTCAATAACAAGAAAATCTATTTATAAATGTCCTGATAGATTTTATAATAATCTCATAAACGCAATTGTTGGAAGTTTAATAAGTAATTTTTGTGTGAAAAGAGAATATTGAGGTGGAAAAATGAGTTTGAAAACTACATTAGAAGTTGAAAACAAAAAAAGCATATTTAATAAGTTATGGGAGTGTGTTGATAAATATTCTCTTTATATTATGCTTGTTCCAGGTCTTATCATTTTAATTTTGAATTGTTATATTCCAATGACTGGAATGGTAGTTGCATTCAAAAAAGTAAACTATATTAAAGGTATATTTGGCAGCCCATGGAATGGACTTGAGAATTTTGAATTCTTATTCAAGGGTGGGAAGGCTTGGACGATTACCAGAAACACAGTTTTATACAACTTAGGTTTTATTACAATCTGTAATACTGTTGGTGTTGCAGTAGCTATTATGCTAAATGATATATCTAACAAACGACTTAAAAAGCTATATCAAAGTACAATTTTCTTACCATATTTTTTCTCATGGGTCATAATGGGATCTCTTACATACCTGATACTAAGTCCTAGCGTTGGGTATCTAAATACAAAAATTTTCGCATATTTAGGAATAGAAAAAATTAACTTCTATACAATGTCTCAAATGAAAACATGGCCTTGGATTATAATGATAGTCAACTCATGGAAATGGACAGGATATGATAGTGTAATTTTTCTGGCAGCAATAACTGGGTTTTCAAAAGAGTACTATGAAGCAGCTGTAATAGATGGCGCAAATAAATGGAAACAGATGAGATATATTACTATACCGCTTCTTAAGCCAACTATTATAACATTGACTCTTTTGAAGGTAGGCAGAATGTTTTTCACTGATATGGGACCATTCTGGAATTTACCGGGAGTTGCCAGAGGTATGTTGTTTGACGCTGTATCAGTTATTGACACTTATGTATATACAGCACTAACATCTGCAAGTGGCAATTTAAGTATGGCAGCAGCGGCATCATTTTTTCAATCAGTAGCCGGATTTGCGTGTGTACTGATTACTAATATAATTGTTAAAAGGAAATGGCCGGAGCAGTCATTATTCTAACATCAGGAGGTGTAAATATTGAGATCAAATAGATTTAGAGGAAATGAGCTTTCGCCAGGTGCAAATATTGCAGTAAATTTTTCTTTTATAATATATTCACTACTTTGTATTTTACCAATTGTATTAATTGTTATAGTATCTTTTTCAGAGGAAAATACACTAACAAAAACAGGCGCAGCATTTATCCCAGGTAAATGGAGCTTAACAGCATATGACTATCTATTAGGAAATGGTATTAAACTAATAAAGGCCTATGGAGTTACTGCGATAGTTACTACTGTAGTAGCATTCTTAAGTGTAATAATAATGGCAATGTATGCGTATCCATTATCCAGAAAAGATTTTAAGCATAGAAATATATTTTCATTCATATGCATATTTACTGTACTATTCAATCCGGGATTGGTTCCGTTTTATATTTTTTACACAAAAACCTATGGATTAAAGAACAATCTTTTGTCATTAATTATTCCGTTTTTAATGGTACCAATGTATGTATTAATTATAAGGACATTTTTTCAGAGCAATGTACCTGATTCTGTAATCGAGTCAGCAAAGATAGACGGAGCAGGAGAGTTTAGAATATTGTTTAGCATAGTATTGCATCTTGCAAAGCCTGCGATAGCTACCATAATGATGTTTAATATATTAACTGTTTGGAATGACTGGCAGATGTCATATATGTTTATCGATAAACAAGAACTTTATCCTCTTCAATTGTTCCTTATGAAGTTTGAAGAGAATAAATTGACAATGAGTCCCATTGGCAGTAATGGTAAAAATATTGTAGATATACCAACAAAAACAGCAAGGTTTGCATCTACAGTTTTAGCTGTAGTACCAGTAATTTTTGTGTATCCATATTTTCAAAGATTTTTTGTTAAAGGAATATCATTGGGATCAGTTAAGGGCTGAGACTACCATTAAGGTAGATATATATGCAGCATATAAACAAATGTATATTATTTTGCAATATCTAAATAAGAAATGAAAATGTTTATTGCAAAAAATATAGTATAAATAATTAAATTTAGGAGGGAAAAGAATGAAAGGTAAAAAATTATTAGCTTTTACGCTTGCAGCAGCATTTGTATTTTCCATGGCTCTTTCAGGATGTACATCAAGTACTGTTGTTAAAGATAACGGTGAAAGTACAACTGCACCGGTTAAGGAAAATACAAGCAGTGAAACCGCAGCTAAAGAAAGCAGCTCCAAGTTAGACCCTGTAAAGTTGGTAATGTATGTAGTTGGTAATGGTGATGAAAAAGATGTTGATTCGGTGGAGAACAAGATAGCTGAGCTTCTTAAAGACGATCTAAATATTACATTAGATTACAATACTATTGGTTGGGGAGACTACACACCTAATATGGAAATGAAAGCAGCAGCTAGAGAAGAATATGATTTGGCATTCACATCTAATTGGGCTTTCCATACTGATACTAATGCTGCAAAAGGTGCATTTACACCTTTGAATGATGGTAG
>CAYYEC010000466.1:0-3531 GCA_964470745.1 uncultured Eubacteriales bacterium
TTGGACATATAAGCACCTCATAAATACAACAGATAATTTATAGTTATCCTTTATTCACAATAATTTTATTACGTGGATGCTTAGATATAAGTATGGATTTTTGCTTATTGGATGTAACATGTGTATAAATCTGGGTTGTTAATATAGAACTATGTCCTAAAATTTGTTGAATATAACGTATATCAACATCCTCTTCCAAAAGTAATGTTGCGAAAGAATGCCGGTACATATGAGGGGTTATATGCATTGAAACTCCGCACGTAGCTACATATTTATTAATCATAAATCTTACAGATTGTTCTGATAGGCGATTACCAAGTCGATTTATAAAAAAATAATTTCCATTGCGTTTAGCAAGAGAAACTGCATGTTGGTACTCTTTTAATGAGTGAAGAACATCTTTGTTTCCAATTTGCACAATTCTTTCCTTTGAACCTTTGCCATAGATTTTTATATATCCATCAGACAAATTGACATCGTCTATGGTAAGAGAGCAAAGTTCTGAAACCCTGACCCCCGTTGCAAAAAGTAATTCAAGAACAGCTATATCTCGTAAGATGGTCTTTATATAAAAATCAGTATTATTATCTTGATTAAGTTCTTGATATACTGTTGAAAAAATGGTTTGGATTATGTTTATAGGGATTGTTTTGGGAAGCAGGGAAGGTTCCCTAAATTTTATCCTTATTTTTGAAAATGGATTTTTTGCAATTATTTCATCGTATTCGAGATAACTGCAAAATGCTTTTAAGCAGGCTATTTTTCGCTTAACAGTTTTTGCTTTATACGTTTTGTGAAGGTATATAATATAATTGGATATATTATTCTTATTAAAAATGTCATCGTTTCCTTTCATAAATTTTTCAAATTGATGTAAATCAATCTTGTATGCTTTTATAGTTTTCTCATTTAGTTTTTTTTGATATTTGCAGAATTCAAGATAGTTTTTAGCAAAAGTGTCAAATTGAAACATTTATAACTCACTCCCTCGATTTATTGTTATGATATATTATGAATGCTTTCGAAAAATTTGTCGAATATTGCGATGAAAAAAATAGAATTATGGCAGGATATGAAAAGCCTTTGGCGAATTAGTTTTTTAAGAGAAAAGTAGTAAATAAGATGTATATAGAAATATATTATTTATATAATGGGATATAAAAAAGAGTTTTATACTTCATTATAAATATACATTTTTTAAGATTATCTTATAAAATGACCAAAAAGATAGAAATAAAGGACTTGCATTTATTTAAAACGTTCTGGAATAATTTGATTATTCCTTTCAACTCAAGAAGTTATATAAAATGTTGTTTTTGACATAATAATTTATTGCTGCCCTTTGACTAAGCCACTCCAAAGGCTTCATTCAGTCTGGCTTTGATGTTTTTTGAAATTTTGGGGGATTTGTTTAGGTTTTGCTCCAAAGCGAACTTGCAGGGAAAAACTTAAAAAACTTCATCCAAATTTATCTAAGTCCCAAGGGGATAATAAATATACAGCCTGACGGGTCAAAAGGTAAACTTTATCAGGTCAAACAGACGTTACCATCTTCAATTGACAGATTTTCCAGTTTGCACTCTACAAAATAGATTCTTTTATAAAGCCTACCGGTTTTACAAAAGAATCTATTTTCAAGTCAGGTAATAAAAAGGGGAGTATTGTTGACGTAATATCATTATGTCTACTTATATAATAAGAAAAAACCCAAGAAAATTGAAATTTTGGTATTTTAATTATTCTTGGGTTTTATGCCTTAGATAGTACTAAACAAATACTTTATGAAATGATTATTTAATTTGAAATATCCAACTCTGACTTAATTCTCTCTAATAAGAATTCACCAAAATCATTTGCTATAATTTCATATTTTTGAAATTCTAAATCTACTCCTATTGCATAAGAAACAACTGGAGGCTCTCCCAATTTACCTGTTTTATTAATATCCAAACAATACATTTCTTCTCCTCCTGTATGATAGATAACTATCATATTTGGGGGTAATTTACTTTTAATTCTTTGCTTTAAGGTAAACCAAATTGCATCAGGTATTCCTGAGTTTTCAAAATCGTCTTTAATTACTCCATAAATTTCTTCTGCTCCAAAGTTGCCTGCACCAAAATTCATAAGAAAATTTCTGTAGGATTGAGGAAATACAACATTTAAAGTTTCTTCTGCTTTTTTAACTATCTGTTCTGAACATTTCCCCACAAAATCACTTAAATCCTGATTTTGTCTTATTAAGTCTATTGCATTGTTATAATCTTGAATACTCATTATTTACCTTCCTTTCGTTTATTTAAAATCATTCACTTTATTTTTCCAGTAATATTTTTCCATTTATTAAAATAGTTTCTGTCAATTCCAGATGGTATAGTATTTGGATTTATATGAATAATTTTTTTATTTTGTTGGTGGAAAGACTGTGTAACTTCTGCTATTGCACTATCATTTGTTTGTATCATATGATGCAAATTTACTGGATTTCCATCTGAACCTATAGGAGCAAGTCCTTGTCGCATTCTTTGTAAATTAGTTCTGCCACGACCATCTATAAAATTGAGGTCTATTATATCATCTCTTTGATACACCTTTACTCCCCCAAATTCAGTAGACTTATTCCAAAAACTGCTTGTCTCATCTATAACCTCATCTGAAGTTTTTGCTATTACCTCAAGTCTATTAGCAACTTTTTTAGAAATTTTTGAAGTAATATTATCAACGGCATCCAGTGATTTTAATGCAGGTTTTAATCTTTTTGTAATTGAACCTATTACAAAAGGTCCAGCAGCACTTATTCCTGTACTGGTGCCAGGGGTAATTCTATTTACATCATTTCCGGCAACGTAATCTTTTCCTGAAATAGTTTCAATGATGCCTTTAATTATATCAACACCGTCTATACTATCCAGCGCAAATGAACCTGCTTCTCTGGCAAACTCAATATTTCTTCTGTTTCTTTCTTCCGATATAATATTGCTAAATTGCTTATTTTTACTTAAACTACTTTCTAACCATTCAGCATAATCTGCATTGAATATTTCAAAGCTTACATATGAGCCGAAAATTTCTCCAAATACATCTTCATTACTTTGTAACCGGACATGGGGACGGTTTGGCGTGACAAAATATGAATTAAAATATAAAATTCATCCAGGTGATAAAATATGGCTAGACAAGAGAGATTAAGAAGTAAAAGTTGATATTATCATATAATGCTTCGAGGGAATGAACGTAAGAATATTTTCCTAGATGAAGAAGACAAACTTCGATTTATAGAAACCATATACCAAATGAAACAAGGAGATAAATTTTACCTTCATTTATTTTGCATTATGGATAATCATGTACATTTGATGATAAGTGAAGGAAAAGATGAAATACCAAAAGCAATTAAAAGAATTGCAGTAAGTTATGTACATTATTTTAATAAAAAAAATAAAAGAGTAGGACATCTTTTTCAAGACCGATACAAGAGTGAGATAGTAGAAGATGATAATTATGCTGTTACTCTTGCCCGATATATTCATC
>CAYYEC010000467.1:0-3525 GCA_964470745.1 uncultured Eubacteriales bacterium
TAACTATATAATGCTCTGTTTCTGTATAGGGAGTTTTAGTCAACCGATTTTCATTAAAAACATATATATCAGCATCAGGATATGCCAGAATAATCGGAGAATGAGTTGCAATAATAAATTGAGAATTATCTTTTACAAGGTCATTTATTTTTACTAATAGAGATAATTGACGTGATGGCGACAATGCAGCTTCAGGCTCATCAAGAATATATAATCCATTACCTGAAAATCTGTTCATAATTAGGGATAAAAAGCTTTCTCCATGAGATTGCATGTGCAATGATTTCCCGCCATATCTGGAAACCAGGGGAATAGGCCCTAGCTTATCTAATTCTTCAATATGAGTTGCAACATTATAAAAACTTTCTGCTCGAAGAAAATATCCATCTTTTGGTCGCTTAATCCCTTTAACTAATGTCATGTATTGGTTTAGATTTGAATGGGATTCATGAGTAGAAAAATTAAAGCTTTTTGAACCACCTTCCGGATTAAATCCATAACTTACTGCAATTGCTTCAATTAAAGTAGATTTTCCGGTTCCATTTTCACCAACAAAAAATGTGACTTTTTTATTAAAATTTAATCGTTCTAGAGAATTCACAATAGGTAGGTTGAATGGATACACATTAATATTTTCTATTCTATTTTTATTTAGATATAAACTTCTTATATATAATTCAGAATTCATAATATAAAGAAACCACCTATACTTATATAATTTTTATGCAGTTAAGTATTACAAATTTGACTTATTATTGTATAAAACTCATATATGTAATTTAAACTATTAAATTAATATTACCTTTATTACATTATTATATCAATGATAGAAGCATCAAACAAGAATAACTCATCAAGAGCTATTCATAAATATAAAGTTAATAGAGCTACAGTAGGGGAAAATGATTACTTAAAGAGACCTCTTGAAGCGAGCCTATAGGTGTAAATAACATCTTAATTGCTTGTAGTACTGTATTTAGTTTATTTATATACTATTTAACTTACTAATTAATTCATTAGTATTTTTATACTATGACCAAAGAATATCTGTAGATGGCGAATCTGCAATCATTCTTACTTTTAAAAGTATATTTTTCAAGTCTTCATATTTATATTTCATTATAACTTCAGGGTTTTGTAGGAAATGTTGGCGAAGCCTCTAAACATCTTATATTATCTACTTTTTTTACAAACTAATTTTTGATGCTTTATTTCTCACACAGCCTGCCGTCCCCATGTCTATTGTTTTTTGATAATTCAAGTTGATTTAAACTCTTTCCTTCTCTTAATAATTTAATTTTGCTACCTAAAAGAACTTGGGGAAGTTTTCTATATTGAAAAAACAAAGTAGCAAGTTGGCAGCATTATTATATTGTTTTGGCAATGGGGAAATGGACTTTATATATACAATTCTATATTGACTGGAGGTGAATTACAATGAATAAAAACTGCCAGAACATTTATAAAGCTGCCAGAGAATCTGCAGGATTTACACAGGAAGAAGTATCCCAACTTCTAAATGTTTGTTGTAGATCAGTTAGTGAGTATGAAACAGGCAAAACCATTCCCAATGATGACATTGTATGTGCCATGATCGAGGTTTATGGAACAAGATATCTTGCATATATGCATCTAAAGCGATCTATGGAAGTGAGAAAAAGATTTTTGCCGGAAATTGATGTTGGAGATCTTGCCAAGTTGGTCCTTAGATGGCAAAAGAAGGTTGGAGACCTTCATAGGATTAGTGGTCAAATAATGAAGATTGCATGTGATGGAAAGTTTGATGGAGAAGAGAAAGCCGGTTGGATTGATGTAGAGAAAAAAATTAATGAAGTTGCTGGTGCAGCTCTGAGCCTTATATTCTCTTCAAAGGATCGAGAGAATGGTTTTACATGAGAAGTGGATTAGAGTGCATATATTTTAAGGTGCGAAGACTATAACATAAAGGAATTAGAGCAGTAGCGCAATAAAAAATTATAAAAAAATACGTTGAAAAATATAAGTATTCTTAATACGAATAGGACAAAAGGTATATTTCATATGTTGGTAAAAGGAGGGTGGTCATAATGCAAAAAAAACATTTCTATGAAATTGATGAATCTACTATCGCAAAAACTTATTTGCTGGGTAATTCTCGCGTGTATATTATTGCTCCACCACCAATGAGTAAAGAAGAGATTGATAAGCGTTGGAAAAATGTTTGTGAGATTGTTAGCAAGATATTAAGAGAGCCGGATTAAGTTTTTTTGAATGCCCCTAGGACAAGAGGTAATAAAAAAGGAATCCCCATTGGATAAAAGGAGATTCCTTTAAATTAAGAAGAATTTAAGTTAATTCAGTTTATTTTTATTTTAAGTGCAATTAAACATACTGTCAAAATGGATATATTTTTATTTTGGAGGAAAAAAGATGATAGATGAAAATTTGCGAAAAGACTTAGAAGAGGAGTTTATTTATGGAGATCCCAAAAAACACACTTGAATTAAGTAAAGAATTGGACAAGCATATAGCGATGTTTTATGAAAATAATAATCTTGAAAGAATGCTCTGATATTAAAAAATACCTGCATTTTGAGGATAAAATGTATGAAGGATGCTCTCATAGACAGAACTTAGAGGCTGGCAGGATACATTATTTATATATTAAGTAATAAACCTCTTGCACCTATTAGAAATTATAATATAGCGTTCCTAAGTTGTCACAGTTTATTAGAAGGAGTTAAAACTCATAATTCTAGTAAGTAATATAAATATACTATTATTGGGTATTTTATATTTCTAATGCGTTGCATAGGAATAATGTGGTATAATGTACAAAATAGTGGTTCGTAATAGTTTAAAATGACGAACTTAGTGTCTATTTGCTATTTACATAAAGAAAAAAAGGTTAAGACAAGAAACGAATAGAATTTTAGCCTATATCATGGAAACTGAGAAAAAATCTGAGGTTTATAACTGAAAATTATTGAACTTAAACCACACAAAAATTATTATACGAGAAGGAGATATGAAAATGGATAAAATTAATATTTATGAAAAGTTAAATATTTTTAATGAGTATTGGAGTCCAAAAATTTTGGGTGAAATCAATGAATCATATGTGAAAGTTGTAAAACTTAAGGGAGAATTTTTATGGCATATTCATGAAAATGAAGATGAAATGTTTTATGTTCTAAAAGGACGATTGACTATTAGCTTTAGGGACAAGGATGTTATTTTAAACGAAGGAGAATTTCTTATTATTCCAAAAGGAATCGGGCATATGCCTGTTGCGGAAGAAGAAGTACATGTTATGTTAATTGAAGCAAAGACAACGTTAAACACTGGCAATATAAAAAATGAAAGAACCAAAGAGAAACTTGAAAAAATTTAGTTTTGATTAATTAATAAGACATAATCCCATTATAAGTATAATACGAAGTTGAGTTATTTCACTTTTTATTTTGTGAATTGTTAATAATGTTGCGAAAGGCTTATGGCGAGAAGAAGTTCCATATGTAATGGACATGCTAAATTATGTTGTCC
>CAYYEC010000468.1:0-3523 GCA_964470745.1 uncultured Eubacteriales bacterium
CTGGAGTTCCACATTTTGGAAAACCGGGGAGGGGCATAAGATTGCATGAAGGAATGGTTATTACTATTGAGCCTATGATAAATATAGGTTCACATAAGATTAGAACAGATAGTGACGGTTGGACTTCAAGAACAATTGATGGAGGCTTATCTGCTCAATACGAGCATACTATAGCTATTACTAAAGATGGCCCTTTGATTTTGACAGATCAGGAGGGATTGTGAATATTAAACCTTCATCCCTAACCCCTTCTCCAAAGTTTGGAGAAGGGGAACAGAAAATTTCATTCTTCCTAATTTATACCACTATAACAATTAGCCCCTGGATCAGCCCTATTATAAATCCTAAAACTGCTCCTATATATTCTATATGATGTAATTCTTTTTTTGCGATTTTTAAAACAATTTCTTCAAACTCGCCAAAGTTTAAGCTGTTTATCTTATCTTCAACCATTTTGCAAATATTGATCTTTTCATTAGCCTTGTTTTCGACTTCTTTTAAAAAGTCCCTGAGTATAGTTTCTCCTTCTTTATTAATAAAACTATCAATTAGATTAGTTATTTGCCCACCAACCATTGACATGAACATAGGAGGTATATATTGCTTAGCAATATCTGAAAGCTTTTCTCTGATTTTAGATTTCACGCCTTCAATATCATCCATTGTAACCATTTGTTCTATAAGCTCCGGAAGAGATAAAAACTGGTTTTCTACTATTTCTCCTATACTTTTAGCAATCTCATGCTGTCTTTTTGACATAACTCCTTGTAAGGTAAAGAAAAGAATTTTAACAGGTTTAACAGGTTTAAACAGCATTTTTATTGCTACTCTATTTGTCATCCAACCAATAAGGCTGCCAATTAAAGCTAATAAAATAAGTCTTAAAATATCCAAAGTAATTCCTCCTAAATAAAACATAATATTCATAAATTTTAAACAACTGTTATTATACACATAATAATAAAAGAAATAAATAGTATTTTAAGGAGTGGCTAAATAAAGTTATATTTTAACGATCCGCAGATAACTTATAATCCACGCAGATAACTTATAATCCACAAAACTAATAAAATCAAAGGCTGGTGGACCAGGTATATAATTAAAGTATGTCTCCCAAACATACTAATAGGATTTTTTCCAATCTGAAAATTAAGTAGGCTTTCTCTTTTTGCATATAAGAGTTTGCCTGTTACAATTCCGAAGCCAAATACTCCAAACCATGGGAAAATGGGGTAGTAGTCTGAAGAGTAAAAGTGATTGCTTGTTATACCAAATGGGAACAGATAATCAAAATTTGGATTTAAGGTTGAAAAGAAAATTCCCATTATAATGATTAATATTCCCACGATAATTAAAACATAAGGGTTTAATTTTTTAAATATTGGTGAAAGCAGCATACTTATGCCTAAAAAATGCAAAATTCCAAACTTTATTATAAATTCCGGACCAGCAAAATAAGTAGCAATAGTAATAGCCAGAGCAATTACAAAAACTTTTATACCACGCTTATAATTATTTCTGCTTAGAAAACAGCTTATGCCAGATATCAGCATAAACAAAATAGCAGAAATTTTTCCTATATAGTAATTTACGCCTGAAGCATAATTAAGGGGATAGCCATATATTTCATTTAAATCATATATTAAATGAAAATATACCATTAAAATTAATGCAATACCCCTAAAAAAATCCAGTTCCCAAATACGGTTTTTATTAATATCCATAAAGCAACCCCTTATAAATATATCTAATATTTTTATGTTTAGGAATGAGTAAACATAAAAAGCCTCACTTAAAATTTGGTTTTATTATTTACTCATTCCTAAAATGTTTCTTCACTTTAGTAAGAAAATTTTCATTTAATGGTATTATCTCAATTTTTTCGATATTGTTATTTTGCATGCTGTAAATTTTTAATTTTGCCCCTTCAATAATAACGCTGGAACCTTCTTTAATATTCATATCTAGTTTTTTAAATTCCTCTGTAATAACCTCAAGTAGATTTTCTCCAGTATTAACTGGGATACGTGTTTTTGCAATATAGTTTGCTTCTTTAATATTGGTTGATGCATCAAGTACATATCCTGTTGGGTCTGACAAATTTGGAGTATATAAAAACTTTTTAATTATGAATAAAATAGTTATTGCAAGTATTCCTATTAATATTTCAAAATATTTTGAGTCATCAATGATGATTTTTCTGGCTATTGCAAAAAGCAAAACATCAATAGTACTTTCAGGAGTATGCTTGGAAATCATTTTTACGAATTCAACTCCAATAATGAGCTTTAAAGCAAGTCCAAGAAACTCTTCATAGTCAAAATCGTGGAAATTTCCACCTATCAAGTTTACTACTGCATGAGATAAATCCCTTATTAGACTGACCGATACAATACAAATGCCTAAGATAATAAGAATAGACAAATATATCTCAGTATAGCTAGAGAGCTTTCCAACTCTACTACGTATATATTGTTTCAAATAATTACCCCCTCTGCAATTAATTATAATGAGTATTTGGAATAAGTCAATTTATTATTTTATAGATTTTGCGTAAATGATTCTACATATTAATTTACCTTACGCAAAATCTACACCTGTAAAACTCATTAAACGAACAAATACCATTATTAATTTAATGTAGAATCATTTGTGCGTTTAATATAATAGAATAAATTAATTTTAAAATAATAATTACTCCTTTACAAGAAATTTTTCTTGTAAAAAATAACCAAATCCTTTCTTTTCACTTTACACTAATAATATTGTAGTGTAAAATATTCTGCATAAGTAATTAACAAGGGGGTCATGAAAATATGTTAGAAACCAATAATGAGATTATATCTCCTCAGATTATTGATATAGCAAATCAATTTGACAAGCTTGATAATGAAAAAAAGTTGGAGTTTGTTAAATTAATACTAGAGAAGATGGAAAATGGAGAAATTGAGATAAATGGAAAAACTATTCATCCAGGCAAAATAGGCATTGAAGATGGTTTTGCTTGTTGCAGAGCAATAGTCAAATTACTTAAATAGTACTACTAAAATAATAAAAAGTGTAATTGTTTGTGGTACATCTCTTTGAAACTTCTCATATCATGTGGCTTGGGAGAAATAAGCTTGTTAAGAAAACAAATTTTTTGAGAAGAATATTATATAAAATTGTGGGGTAATGAGAGAGTGCAAAAGCGAATAATAAAAAAGCTGGATTTTAGTATAAATAATATAGAGAGATTAATTGATTTCTATTGTAAAGAGCCTTACGGAGTTATCCTTGATAGCTCATTGAATGATAATAAATTAGGTAAGTACTCAATAATCGTTTTCGACCCGTTTTTAATTTTAAAATGTAAATCTGAGAAAATTGAAATTATTGATAAGAACAAAAAATGTATAATTAATGGTAATTCATTGCAATATTTAAAAGAGTTATTAAAAAGCTATAAAAATAAGGAGAGAAATGCTCACATTCCATTTGTAAGTGGCTGTGTTTGCTTTTTATCTTATGATCTGTTTAGACA
>CAYYEC010000469.1:0-3501 GCA_964470745.1 uncultured Eubacteriales bacterium
AACAATACAGATAGCAGAAATAACAATTAAGGTAAATGACTTGGAAGTATTTGCAGGTAACTTAACTACCCCTGAATTGATACAAGAAGCAAGAAGATTACTGCAGGAAGTAAGAGACTTGATAGATGCATTGCCTGTAGATGACCCAAGAAGAGGAGACTTAATAGTAAGGGTAGATGCAGTAGGAGTAACAATACAGATAGCAGAAATAACAATTAAGGTAAATGACTTGGAAGTATTTGCAAGAAATATGTCTACTCTGGCAGACGTTGATCAAGCATGGGAGGTATTAGACAGATTACAAGATCTAATAGATATATTACCTCAAAATGATATTAGAGTAATACATCTTAATCAAAGATTGGAGGAAATAACGTTATTAATAAAAAAATCAGAAGAAAACATAAAAGTTGAATTAGCTATAAAAGCATTGATAAAAGCAGAAAATAACCTTGACTTGAGGTTGGTAGAAGATGCACAGAATTGCATAAATATGCTTACAAAATCAACTATAAAAAATATCCTTCAAGATAGACTTAATATAGTAGTATCTTTAATAAGTGCAAGAACAGATGTTGAAAGAATTGAAGAAAAAGTAGGCCAATTTGAAGATACATTAAGGAATAGCAATTTGATAATAGAAGACGAACAAATAAGACTAAATAATTTATTTGATGAAATTATTATTGAATTCAATAATGTTTACGAAAATGTACAAAGTTTTGGTCTATATGACAAAGAAACTATTGACAACACTATAAAAGATTTAAAAGAAAGATTAGTTTATTTGAAAGGGTTAACTAATTCAATAAAAACAATTATTGATGAGTCCAATGTTGATTATGGTTTAGGAGATACTGGTGAAGGAATAAGATTATTTGTACAAAAAAATTCTTCAAACAATATCAGTGAAATGTACGGAGACATGATAATTGAAAAATTGGGTTCAATAGATGGATTAAGATGGTTGTCGATAAACAAAGAAGCTGCTAAAGTTGATTTAGATGGAATTGTCACAGTAGACAGAAATGGAGTTGCAAAAATTGTTGTCTATAATGAAGTTGGTATAATTAATATTTATACTGTTGTATCAAATAACTGGATAGATGTGAGTGGTAGTATTGGAGATGCTTATGAGGTGTCTGATTTTGTAAATTATAATAGTAAGGTTTATGCGGGCATAAATACCTCTGATGAATCAGGAATTTATGAAATGCAAAATAATAAATGGACGAAAATAGCAAATACTCCTGATAATCAAAAAATTAGTGATTTAGAGCTTGGATCGGATAACAAAATTTATGCTGTTATTAATAAGATGCTGTATTCCTTTACAAATGGACAATGGTCATTATTATCCAGAGCCGGAGAAAATATTTCTAAGATATATTCTCTGCATGGTAATCTTTACATAGTTATAAACAATAAAAATATAATCGTTTATAACATATTAAATGGTTCATGGAAAAACATTAACTCAAAAGGATTACCAAATAATCATAGTATACAATATTTAACAGCAACAAGTGATGGTTCAATTTATATAGCATTTCAAAAAGAATTGAAAGAAAAGGTATATGGAGAGGTATATAAATGGAATGGATCATTTTGGAATAATTATACCTATGGATTATTAGAAAAGGATTTAGTAAAACCAAAAGGAGAAAAGATTTTTGGAGGATTATCTGTAAATAATGATGGAAATATATATATATCTATTGAGAGTGGCGTATATATATTAAATGAAAAGTCAATATGGAAGAAATATAAACCATATTCAACTCTTAGAAGCATATATTCAGTTGGAAATAATCTGCTTGTATATTCCGGATATGAAGGAATTGATATGATAGGTGAGAATAGTATATTAAAGATTGGAAATGATGATTTCTATGGAGAACAAACTAAAATAAGTGCTATTTCATCAATAAATGATGGAAAAGAGTTGGTTATATACAGTGAAAATATTAAAAGAAATGGAATATACTATCTTGCGTTAGGAGAAAGTATGGATACACTTATGGACAGTTGGATAAAAATAAACCCTGAAACAGATAATCCGTATAAAATATCCGATTTAGTGTCTTATAATGGATTCTTATATGCAGCAGTTAATTTCATTGAAGAATCGGGAACTGCTTTGTTTAAAATGGAAGATGGTAAATGGGTTAGAAAATCTGATACACTGTTAAACAGTCAAATTAGTGACATTGAAGTAGGTTCTGATAATAAAATATATGCTTTAATTAATGATGAAGTATATAAATTTGAATTTGACAAATGGGTAAAAATGTCCGGTTTTGAAGGTAAAGCATTAAAAATATATACATTTAAAGATAATTTATATGTTGTATCAAAAAATAAAAAAGTAAAAGTATATGATTCAGTGAATAATCTATGGGATGAAATATCAACTAGTGAGATTTTAACTGATAATGGATATATAAGCAATTTAGTTGAATCACAAGATGGATCTTTATATATCACCGTAGAAAAAGATTTAGAGCAAGGCAGAATAGGGATTATTTATAAATGGGATAATAAAAAATGGAGGCTTCTAATAAACGGCTTAAATTTTAAAGATTTAACTATTAAATCAGAAAAAAGTATTTTTAGGGATTTTACAATAAGCGATAGCGGTAATATATACGTATCTACACAAAGTGGAATATATGTACTGAATGGTAATTTAGAATGGCAAAAGTATTCAGAGTCTGAAAATGCAGTTGATATAGATTTTTCCAGCAAATGTATGTTGATTTATTATGAGGATGGAAAAGTAGAGGCTTTTGACGAATATGGGAATTTGCAAATGAAAATAAAATCTCCACAAGATTTGGGTGCAAATGTAAAAATCCTTACGTATCCCGATAACTTAAAAACTATATTTATATATGATGAAAAAGCTGATAAATCAGACATATATTATTTATCAGTTGCTGCTTGAAAATATATACACCTACAGAGATGAGTACTGTAAAAACGTAATAAAGGAAGGCTAAAATACAGCCTTCCTTTATTACGTGATTTCAAAAATTGGCTTAATATCTTGAATAAAGATATTGCAGGGAAGAAATATGCAACATATAGGCAGATACATATTATTTTGCAATATCTGAATAAAAAATCTAAAATGCTTATTATAAAAAATATAGGTGAAAATTATTTGACATTTACTCATAAATTAAAATATTTTAAGAGTTTTTTGGTGCCCAGAGCCGGAATCGAACCAGCGACACGAGGATTTTCAGTCCTCTGCTCTACCGACTGAGCTATCTGGGCTTAAAAACAGTTGACAGTGGACAGTTGATAGTTAAATACTAAATAATTATTATAAAACTTTCAACTTTAAACTCCCAACTAATTTTGGTGGGCCTTCAGGGACTCGAACCCCGGACCTACCGGTTATGAGCCGGTTGCTCTAACCAACTGAGCTAAAGGCCCTCATGGCTCCTCAAGTAGGACTCGAACCTACGACCCTGCGGTTAACAGCCGCATGCT
>CAYYEC010000470.1:0-3495 GCA_964470745.1 uncultured Eubacteriales bacterium
GTTTATTGACATTACCCCCTGTTCCACATATGGCTTCAGTGCTGCAGAGCTTGCTTGGAAGAATGCATTTAAAGAAGATGAAGATATAGACAGGAAAAGAGGGGGTGTATATAATGGTACAGAATTTGGAAGTTTTACCAGTACTGTAAATACCGTATGCCAGGAGTATATAAAAAATGGACTTAGTGGACTTCTGCCGGGTATTTTTAATAACAAAAACTGTAATGTTACAGCAGACATCATTGCAATCAGCCATAAGCTTATGGGGGCTAATACTACTTTTATGTCTGGACGTCTAGCATCGGGAATGGCTTTAATGCAGGCTTTTGATGATGTGATGGATGCAGAACTCCAAGGCGCTGCTGTCATTGGGACTGAGGCAATTGACAATCATATTATTGAAGGACATAAAATTCTGGGGGAAGAAAACACCGATATGTATACAAGTGGGGCATGTTCACTAATAGTTCAGGCACTTGATAATATTGACCTTGAAAAGACGTTACCATTGGGATATATAAGGGCTGTTGAAGCTGCGAGATGTGAGAATAATTATGGATATTACTGTAATAAATTGTCAGAAGGTTTGAAGAAGGCTATGGACAGTGCACTTGGCAATGCAGGTATCGGTCCGGATGATATTGATATTGTTTTATCTGGACAGGGGAAATCAGAAACTGAGGCAGCAAACTATCAGAAAGCTTACAATATAGTATTCGGAAAAAATTATGGAGGCCGGACTTTTAATACTAAAAGTGTATTGGGTGACAGTCTTGGGGCATTTCCTGCAATTAATACGGCTTTGGGACTTATGTTTATGGAAAAACAAGCAATACCTTTTAATGGAAGAAATGTCGATAAGAATATAAGGTATATTATGGTTACTGCAGACGATCCTGATGGCAGTGCCTGGGCACTTATTTTGGAACATTATCAAAGAAAGTAAAGAGGAAATTTATGAATTCATTTATTAAGATTCAGACAAAACTTGCTTATGAAGATATGTATTTGATAAATAAAAGTATAAGAGAATGTTTAGAAAAAGTAAATTTTTCTGAAAAACCTATAAAATCGGGGGAATCTGTAGTTATCAAAGTGAATATTGTAGGTCCATATAAACCTGAAAAAGCTGCATGTACCCATCCTGAAATAGTTAGGGCAGCGGTTGAAGAATTGAAAAGCCTTGGAGCAAAAGTTACAATTGCTGAAGACTGCTATGACGATGAGGCTCCATTTATATCTGGCATTCTTGATATAGCAAATGAAACCGGGGTAGAATTTGTCAACTTAAGAGATAGACCATATAGAGAAATTATAGTTGGAGATAAAACATATAATTATTATGAAGATATTTTAAATGCAGATCATCTGGTACTTATTCCAAAACTTAAAACACATGTGCTTACAAATTACTCGGGTGCTATAAAACTTATGTATGGAAGTATAATAAAGAAGCAAAGAGTAGCTTTTCATAAATATACTGACTCAATGCAGTTTGCAGAAATATTAGTTGACATATTTTCAATCAAAATTCCATCACTTGCCATAATGGATGGCATAATTAGTATGGATGGTGCAGGACCTACCCATGGAACACCTAATAATTCTGGAATGCTTTTAGTTTCAAACGACGCTGTATTACTTGACTTTTATGCCAGTAAATTAATGAAGTACCAACCATTTGAAATAGATATGATTGATGCAGCATTTAAAAGAGGATTGGCATTAAGTCCATTAGAGGATGTTAATGTTTTTGGAGATGATATTAAAGCATTTGATCATAAATTCAATCTAATTCCGGTTTTTAAGGGTTTGATGAAACAGAGATACTTGAAGATGGCTGTAGGCATTCCACAATTTATAGAAAAGAGGTGTACAGTGTGTGGGCTATGTATTAAAAGTTGTCCTTTTGGAGCAATACAGATGAATAATAACTATCCATTTATAAGTTTTTCAAAATGCAGGCAGTGCTTTTGTTGTATGGAGTTGTGTAAAAATGAAGCATTAGTTTTAAAGTCGGAATGTAAAATTTGAAATTCATATTTGAGCTTGTGAAAGGAATGATTATAAATTATGAACAGAGAAGAAATGTACGAAAAAATTAAGGAAATAATCGGTATTTCATTAAAAGGTACAGCAGATATGGGCAAGGTTACAGAAGATACAAATCTGGTAGAAGAGCTGGGCATAACATCAATAGTAAATATAGAAATACTTGTAAGAATTGAGAATGAATTTGGCATTGAAGTTGCGGATGACGATTTGAATATTGAATTGACAAAGAATTTGCCTTCATTGGCAGATTATATAGAAAAACAATTGTAACTTAAAAAAACAAGTGTTTCCTTAAGTATAGTGAAAGGAATTTGTAATACTATGAATAAAAATGAAAATGTTATAAACGATGAACTTTTAGAAATGGAAGAGAAATTGAAACTAATGATTATTTCTCATCTTAATCTTGATATTACTCCTGAACAAATCGATCCGGTAGAAGAAAACTTCCTGGATGCTTTGGGCTTTAACTCTTATGATGCTTTGCAGCTATTAGTTGTTGCAGAAATGGAATTCGATATTGAAATAAATGATGATGACTTGAATGCCAGTTTATTTAAAACACTTAGGTTATTATCAACATATTTTTATAATACAAAAAATGGTTAAATTACATATTTGGAGGGGGAGTATAAAATGACAACTGAAAATATTAGTAAATTAATAATGACTGAAGACAGAAATAAATTAGCATTGGAAAAGCTGAGGGAAATATTATTAATTAACGATTATGCAATTCTTATTGATTTATTTACTAATGGTAGGATAAATAATGCTCCGTGGATTACATGTCCGGTGAATATGATTGAAAAATTGCCTAAAAAGCAAAAAAGCTTATTACAATTATTTCACATAGGGCAATGGACTGAGAATGTTAATGATGTTATTGATGAGGATATTTTAGATACTTTGGCGGAAATGGGCTTATTGGAAAGAGACGGGAACCTGATAAAAACAAGAAATTACATAATCTATCCTTATAATGGAATATATATTATTGGGCAAAAATGGAAACCTGGAGAAAGTTCATCATTCAATCAGGTTTGGCTTGGAGAGGATTCTCTTTGTTTGGCTCGCCTACTACCGATGGTTAAAGGGAAAAAAGTGTTGGATTTATGTGCTGGAACTGGAATACTTGGAATTGTCATGGCTTCAAGAGGTGCAGATGTAACATCTGTTGAGATTAATCCTGAAGCTATTAAACTTTGCAAGTGGAATATTATTATAAATAATTTGGAAGATAAAATAAGTGTTTATGAAGGTGATCTTTATAAACCGGTAAAAGGAAAAATGTTTGATTTAATATTGTCTAATCCTCCATATATACCGCTTATTGATAATAAAGAACCGGGTCTATTATTTGGAAGTGCAGGAGAAGATGGACTTAAGATTTTAAGGACTATTACATATGAGGTATACAAGTATCTAGAACCTTCAGGG
>CAYYEC010000471.1:0-765 GCA_964470745.1 uncultured Eubacteriales bacterium
GTTTATAGTTACATAATCCAGCATTCCTCTAAATTCAGTGTAGTCACATGGGGCCATTATGGTCATATTTGGAATACTTGATAAAAAAGATATATCATATATCCCCTGATGCGTTTCTCCGTCTTCTCCTACAATACCTGCCCTGTCAATACCAAATACAACATTTAGTTTTTGTAGCGCCACATCATGGAAAATCTGGTCATAGGCTCTCTGTAAAAAAGAAGAATATATTGCAACAACAGGCTTTATTCCATTTGAAGCAAGTCCCGCGGCAAATGTTACTGCATGCTGTTCCGCAATACCAACATCGAAACACCTGTCAGGGTATTTTGATAAAAATCTATCAAGCCCCGTTCCATGCGGCATAGCTGCAGTTATAGCAACTAATTTATCATCTGTTTCAGCTAATTCAAGCATTTTTTCACCAAATACCTGAGAATATCCAATCTTTGAATTGGATTTTAACTCTCCAGTTTTGATGTGAAAAGGTGAAATTCCATGAAACAGGTGTGGTTTTTTTTCAGCAAAAACATATCCTTTTCCTTTTTGAGTACAGACATGTATAAGCACTGGCCCTTTTAATTGTTTTGCATTATGTAAAACAGTTTTTATTTCATCGATATTATGTCCATCTATTGGTCCATAATATTTAAATCCAAGCTCTTCAAAAAACAGACCAGGCATAATAACATACTTGATTGTTCCTTTAACCTTACTCAATGCTTTCTTTGCAGTCTTTCCTATGCCAGGAATCTTATCTAAAAT
>CAYYEC010000471.1:775-3490 GCA_964470745.1 uncultured Eubacteriales bacterium
GGCTAAAAAGCAATTAGGATAAGAGGATAAAAACTAAAATAATATCAATATCTTCTTTTACTTTATAATACAATGGACCTGATCTTAACTTTCCTAAATATTTAGAAAGTCCACCAACATTTTTAGAAATTGACATTTCATTATCATTTAAAATTACAATTAAATTTGAAGGAGATCTGCCGGCATCATTTAGAGCCTCAAAAGCCATTCCACCAGTTAAAGCACCATCACCTATTATTGCTACAACAGAACTATTTTCTTTCTTTAAGTCTCTAGCCTTTGCTATCCCAAGAGCTGCAGATATAGATGTACTACTATGACCTGTATTAAAACAATCGTGAATGCTCTCATTCACTTTTGGAAATCCGGAAATTCCATCATATTGACGTAATGTATCAAATTTATCTTTTCTACCGGTAATTATTTTTTGAACATAAGTCTGATGTCCCACATCCCAAACAATTTTATCTTTTGGAGAATCAAAAATAGAATGAATAGCAAGAGTCAATTCTACTACTCCTAAATTTGATGCAATATGTCCACCAGTTTTAGATATCTTTTCTATTAAAAATTCTCTTATCTCTTTTGCCAGTTTATAAAGTTCTTTTGTACTTAGCTTTTTTATGTCGTCTGGAGAATTTATACTATTTAGTATTTCTTCTTCATTGGTATTTATCAACAATAATTCCAACTCTCTTTCTATATTTTTTGCAATAAACGTCTTACATTTCTTATTAAACATTGCAAAATAATATACTCAATACTTTTTAACACATCATATTTATAATTTTTTAAGTGTTAAAAATATACTTCATATATTTGTGACCTGTATACTATAGAAAAATTACGTTTCAGGTCACTTCTGTTTTATACGTTACATACTTCTTCATGTAATATCCCTTGTTCAACATATAAGTAATGTATATTTAATCATTATTTATATATTACCATAAATCAAATAAAAAAAAAGCTTTTTTAATAAATTCTCAATTGCTTTGAAATTACTAAAAAAGATTCAATTATAACTTAAAATAATAATAAATTTTTACTTCTTGCTTTTAGGAGTAATGAAATAATAATTTCTTATTTTTGAAGCGGTTATTTTTATTTCATCGTTCCTTAGTTTTCTTATCTAAATAAAATACAGCAAGTATTTTGCTTACCCTGTACACAATATTATTACTGTTTTCTATAGCAGTTGTCTTCCCCATTGCTTTACCTCCAACAGTCATTGCTGCTATTAATCCACTCATAATTAGACCGGCTATTGTGGTTTGAAAGGCACTCAATGACTGAGATATCCTTAGTATTATAAGTGCTCCAGCTGTTCCACTTATTACTCCACATATATCTCCAACTACATCATTACAAATGCTTGCTACTTTATTTGCGTTGCGAATCAACATAATTGCTTGCTTAGCTCCATAGAATCTACGAGCAGCCATTGAATGAAAAGGAGTCTCATCTGCCGCTGTTACAGCTATTCCAATAGTATCAAAAACTATCCCAATGAGTACAATTATTATAACAACTAAAAAAGCTATTGTAGTTGCTACATCACTTAAAATTGTATTTGATATAAACATAAGTAAAACAGACAAGAAAAAAGATATTATAGTTATTGTGATCGTCCAAATTTTATTATCTTTTTTTGAACCAATAGTAGTCCGCTTGAATTTTATTTGCTTATTAACTGGGTGTCGAAAGTTTTCTCCCACCTATTAAGTCCTCCTGTAAAAAACGAAATGATTTGGGTGGTTTTATTTTGGATAAATTTTGCGGCTTAGGTCAGGTAGGATTTCCCCTTAGCATACTGAAATGTCGCCAATATCAGCGGTTTCCCTTTAAATACCAAGTCGTATGTTGCCATAAACGCAACCTGATTACCACTTAGTCCACACTGCAATCCCCAAAATATCGAATCAGTCTAGAGGTTTTCCCCGACAGTCAAACCAATTTCTAGCCTCTTTTGCAAGATCCGGTTTCAAATAGCAATAATGCTTCTGTCTCGGCCAAGACATTAACATCTGATCCATTATCCACCGCCCCCACTCAAGGCAGGCTACGCTGTTCACAGCATCTTTCGATACCGCCTAACAGGTTTAATCCCTATTCGTAGTCATATCAACCTTAAAATTTAAGATGGCTTTTCTATGTATAAATAGCTTTTACCATCATTAAATAATTTGCTGCCTTTACCACAAGTAAGGGTCTCCACGGTAGAGGGGTCAATTCCCACATGCCATTGTAGGCTGCCCCTAAACCTTAACTCCCAGCATCAACCCATCACTGGGCGTAACAAGCCGACACCAGGAACTTCATCGATGTGCCCTTTTACGGATTTTTAGGCCCGTCTTCGAAATCGGCAGTACTGACTAGAATACTGCACCACCCAAACAACTCCTGTTTGAGTATTGATTATAACACATTCAGTAAAAAGTTAAAAGAATTGGTTTAGGCTGAAAACAACCTAAAATAGACAGATTTTCGAATTATTAAGCAATAGCATTGTTATACTTACGGGCATAAGTCATAGATAGGCAAAGCTATTACTTCTTTAATTACATCTAAAGCTCTCATTGCTATTTCGTTGTTTTTCTTTCTTTTATCGCGTATTTTATATCCTAACGGATCAATTAACCCAAAATTAATGTTCATAGGCTGAAAATCCTTTGTAGGCGAGCTGGAAATATAGCTGCTTAATGCACCTATAGC
>CAYYEC010000472.1:0-1797 GCA_964470745.1 uncultured Eubacteriales bacterium
TAAAAGAGTATAATGCAGAAGTAACTTAGACACTTTTGGACAGGTATGTAAAAACTAAGGAGAATATGGTGAATAACTGATGCTTGATATTAACATAATATATTAAGAAGTATCACAACTTATTTTATGCTTAAAGCACAGGGAATTTAAGGAGGTGTAGTACTAAATGATTGGAACAGTTAAATGGTTTAATCCGGAAAAAGGTTTTGGATTTATTGAAAGAGAAGGTGGAGAAGATGTGTTTGTACATTTCTCTGCAATTAAGGCAGAAGGTTACAAATCACTCGAAGAAGGACAAAAAGTTGAGTTTGATGTTGAGAAAGGGCAGCGTGGTCCACAGGCAACAAATGTAAGGTTATCATAATTGAGTGATGTTATGATGATGTGAGTATACATTTTTACTAAAAGTGAACAGGAAAGGACAGTCAAATACTGCCCTTTTTTGTTCTAGAGATTTTTTATACAACTGCTTTACATCATTAATTTTAACTGTTTCCTTGTTGTTACTGCGTATTTTACTCATGTTGCTGATTTAATAATATAAGACGAAGAAACATTATAATTTGTTTCAGTGGGACTATTTTTTATTTCTAGTATGTGTTTGTGCAATAATACTACTAAAGGGCATGATAATTATCTCAAGCTTCTAATTATACTCTTATACAAAAGTCCTAACACAATAAATAACACACCAACTGCAAGCAGCCAGTACTTTTCAGTAAAGCTATTATGTTATAGCGAAAAAGAATAAGTTTTTAAACCTACGACTTTATAGCATGTAGATATTTAAGTTAATGAAAATACTAAGGAGGTAACTACGAACTCCTTTTTCCAACTATATCACAAGAATTAATTTTTACATAAGACAATTTATAAAGACCTTCGTATATATATTTATATAAAAAATAAATGGAGGTATTAATTTATGATTATTACAACTACACCTAGTATTGAGGGTAAAGCTATAGTTGAATATAAAGGAGTAATTTTTGGAGAAGTTGTTTCCGGAGTAGACTTTGTAAAAGATTTTGCAGCTGGACTTACTAATTTTTTTGGAGGACGTTCTGGGTCTTATGAAGGAGAACTTATTGAAGCGAGACAATCTGCCATAAATGAAATGGAGAGAAGAGCCATTTCTCTTGGGGCAAATGCTATTGTAGGAGTAGATCTTGATTATGAAGTATTAGGACAAGGTGGAAATATGATAATGGTAACTGCTTCAGGCACTGCGGTAGTGGTTAAATAAACCATACAAATATAAATTTATTGTATAAATGAGCCGATTTTTAGTACAAATTACCCATGACATAAATTAAGACTCAATGGTATAATTTATTTAGAGAGAACGAATAACTAAGGATGGATTAAAATTCAACTTCTTATTCTACTTTTGTAAAATATAGATGTTTTTACAAAAATGTATAATATATTGATCTTAATTCACGTCTAAGCATTGTTTTTTTAATTTCACCTGGTAAAAACACGTTGCCTCGCATTGTACTTCTTGTGGACAAACCCGTCCACATACCGCTGGTAAGGAATTTGCATCTTTTAAAGTTTTTGCTGCCTGAGCAAAATCACGGACTTCAATATATTTAATAAATTTAGGTATATCAATTTCTACAGGACAGCCTTCAATGCATGTAGGATTAACACAATCCAAACATCGTTGGGCTTCTTTTACTGCCATTTCTTCTGTTAATCCTTTATTTACCTCAATATGACTTTTAATCCTTTCTTCAGGATTATTTTCAGGCATTTTAAGTCTTTCTATGTTCGTCCTATCTTTGGTTTTTA
>CAYYEC010000472.1:1807-3474 GCA_964470745.1 uncultured Eubacteriales bacterium
TAGGATTGGTTCTCAGTATATCGTTGAGTTTTATTATTTTTAGGGGTGATTGAATGGACCCAATTACGCATGCAGTTATTGGAATGTCAGTATCCAAGATGGCAGGTCAGGGAATGGATTTTTCGAATCCTGCTTATGTTGGGGTAGTTATAGGTTCGGTTTTTCCAGATATTGACATATTGTTACAAAAATGGGGGGACTACACGTATTTAAAGAATCATAGAGGTACAACACATTCATTGGTAGGAATGGCAGTTTCTTCGATTTTAATATCAGCTGCATTGACAGTTTTATATCCTGGTGGAAAATTTTTGGGAATATTACTTTGGACGTTTATAGGGTGTTTATCTCATGTGGGGATAGATTTATTTAATACTTATGGAGCAAAGCTGTTTTGGCCAATATTAAATAAAAGAATAACATTTAACTTATTTACTGTTTTTGATCCGATTTTCTTTTGTACTTTAGCAGGGTATTGTTTTACTACTGGAATGTATCAAAATATTTTCTTGACTTTCTTTTTGAGCTATTTCACAATAAGAATATTAATGAGAGTGTTTGTAGTCATGCAATTAAAAAAGAAGTTTAAAGATAATGTTGGTAAGATAAGTATACTTCCATCCTTAAGGGGATTATTCAGATGGCATTTTGTATTTGAATCCTCTCACTCAAATATTATTGGTGAAAAAAGAGTTTTCAGGAAGGGTGTAGAAATAATTAATAATTATAAAAAGCTACACGACAGCAAGGCTCAAAAAGCATTACTTACACCTGTGGGAAGATTCTTTAAAGAATTCTCACCTTTATTCCATATTCAACGTGAAAAAAATGGAGAAGTTGATAGGTATGTATTTATAGATATGAGATATTATATGAGAAACAAATTCATGCATCATGGGATATTGGAGTTTGATAAAAATGGTTGCGTAGTTACTTCGAGTTTTAACCCGTATAATATGGAGAGAGTCAGCCATATACCTGAAAACGGTAGAGTTATTAAAAATAGATTTTTAGCAAGAATAGTTGATGCATAATAATATACCTGGTACTTTTTAACACATCATACTTATAATTTTTTAAGTGTTAAAAATGTAATGCATATGTTTGTGACCTGTATACTAAAGAAAATTATGTTTCAGGTCACCTTTGTTTATATGTTGCATATTTTTCCATGTAATGTCTTTAATAGAACATAAATACAAATAAAAATAGAATTGAAATTATCATTCTATTTTTATTTGTATTTATGAGAAAATAGTTTTAACATTTTTGAGCTGGGTATCATATAAAATAATGATAAAATTAGAATTTAATTTGTTAAAATTATAACTTAAGATTTGCTAAAATGCACTGGAGGTAGAATTGAAATGATACACGTGAAGGATAAAATATATTGGGTAGGAGTTAAAGACTGGGATTTAAGGATATTTCACGGACATGAACTATCAACTCATCGAGGTTCAACATATAATTCCTATTTAATAAAAGATGAAAAAACTATATTAGTGGATACTGTATGGGACCCGTACAAAGAGCAGTTTGTTGAAAAGCTAGAAAAAGAAGTAGGTATTCGCAATATTGACGCAATAGTAATAAATCATTGTGAGCCGGATCATGGCGGAAGTTTAGGATATCTTATGTCAAAGATACCAGAGGTCCCTATATAT
>CAYYEC010000473.1:0-3461 GCA_964470745.1 uncultured Eubacteriales bacterium
ACCTATAACTGTGCTTCCATACCCAAGAGAATTATATCTAAATTATAAGGACATAGATATGACTCTTAATACTTCAAAAACTTTTACTGCGAAAGGTAAAACCCGGGATGGCTATTCAGCAATAGTCAATCCTCAAGATATAAAATGGTCTGCTGTTGGGGATATAGGTACTTTCAAAGATAATATTTTTACCTCTACCAAAGAAGGTGCAGGCTATGTTGAAGCTGCTCTAGGAGGCACCCGGGCATATTGCAAGGTATCAGTCGGAGAGGATGTTGTTACCTCTACAGAAGCCTTTGAAAAGTTAAATGGATCTTTTTTGCCATACCCCGCTGAGGTTAAGGGTGGCTATCAGATTGCAACAGAACAAAAACACTCTGGTGCAAGCGCCGGAAAACTTAGCTATGATTTTTCTTACTTAGAAGGGACACGTGCCGCTTATTTGCAATTCGGTGAAAAAGGTATTTCTTTTGACTCAAAAACCAATAAAATTGGTGCATGGGTATATAATTCAGAAGAAAATACAAATTGGTTAAGAGCAATGATTTTGGATTCAACTGGAAACAGGCACTCAGTAGATTTAGCCGATAAATTGAACTGGACCGGTTGGAAATATGTTCAAGGATCCCTGGAAGACATCGAATCCCCTGCCAGCCTTGCCCGAATTTATTTAGTTCAAATTCATCCTGTTCCCGAGATAGGCAGTATTTATATTGATGATATCCAATTCATCACTTCAAATCATTCAAATAGTGAAATTGAGGTACCTGATGATACAGTTTATATAGATAGTGCAAATAAAAAAGTTGATTTCCAGGCAAGTGATAATTCCTTGATATTCTCAGTTTTCGGACAATCCAGAGACCCAAAGAATTTATTGGAAAAACTATTATTAGATAAGTTTATAGCAAACTCTAAAAATGTGTTAAATACATTTGGAATTATTGGAGGAAGTCCTATAAATGATTCTCAAAAACCTGATACTCCTTCAATATCAACTGCAAAGGGTTATAATTCTTATGATATAAATAATAGTAAATTTATACAGCTTGATATGTCTGATGGTGGCTTAAGAACCACAGATGCCGGACAGTGGAGTTGGTTTAATAAGCAGCTTGCTGGCACAAAGGCTGATAACATATTTATATTTATGTCAGCATCTCCAAAGAACTTTAAAGACAATTTAGAAGCAAAATTATTTCAAAATACATTAACTAAAATAAGAAAAGAAACAGGAAAAAATATTTGGGTATTCTACAATGGCAGTAAAAATGAAAGCTATATGGAAGAAGGTATAAAATATATTACCACAGCCGGATTTGAAATTGGTGGACTAAGTCCGGAAAATACAGATGTTGCAAAATACATTGAAGTTATTGTAAATGGAAAAGAAGTAACTTATCAATTTAGAACATTGTATTAATAAAAATAATTATTTAATATTTGGATACACTACCTTTATATAATTTATATAAAGGTAGTGTTTTTTTATGAAACTATTTATGCCGAATACAGTTGTATTTGAACCAGCAGCTTTGAAATATCCTTTGGGAGAGGAAATATACAAATATTTTCTCGATAAAAATGTGGAAATAATAAAATCTTCCGCTCAAAGTATTACAAAAAATCTGAATACCTCTAATGATAGAGAAAAATATGCAAAATCAAAGAAAAATCTTCTTGTTACAGTTACAAAGGGATTAAAACTTGATGTATGTAAACCATCAGCTGATTATCAATTTTCAATTATAGGTAATTGTCCTGGCAGCTGTGAGTACTGTTATCTTCAAACCCACCAGAATTATAAGCCTTATTTGAAAATTTTTGTTAACCTGGACGATATATTTGAAAATATCAAACACTATATAAATGATAATAACAATCAATTAACAACTTTTGAGGTAGCCAGCAATGGTGATCCACTTGCTTTAGAACACATAACAGGTAGCCTTGCAAAAACTATTGAGTTTTTCAGCACTCTTGAAAATGGCAGGCTTAGAGTTGTTACAAAATTTAATAATGTAGATTCATTAATAAGTTTAGACCACAAAAAACATACTCGTTTTAGATTTAGCCTGAATTCAGATTATGTCATAAATAATTTTGAACACAATACCTCTTCACTTGATGAAAGAATGGAAGCCGCTTCTAAAATTGCTGATAGCGGATATCCTCTAGGTTTTATCATAGCACCTATAATGGTTTATGAAAATTGGAAAGAAGAATATACATTGCTTTTTGATAATTTGAAATCAAAATTATCAACTATTAATCAGAGTCAGCCGCTTTCATTTGAATTAATTCAACATAGATTCACAACTACTGCAAAGGAAAAGATTTTGAATCGTTTTCCCAATACAAAACTTGATTTGGATGAGGAAAAGAGATTATTAAAATGGGGCAAATTTGGCAAATTTAAATATGTGTACCCTAAAGAGGTATCTGGCGAGATTAAAGAATTTATTAGTAAATTAATAAAGGAGAGATTCCCAGACAGTGTTATAGAGTATTTTACCTAAATTATAAGTATTATCATTAAACCCCGTTGAGCCTGATTTTTCAAAGTTAATAGAACCCCAATGTAAAATAACTTGTAGTACTGTCACTATGTTTTCCCACAATTCTGCTGGAATTTGAATGATCCACAACCTTCATATTTACTTTATTCGCTCTATTCATAATTTCCAATAAACTTATTATACTGGGCGGCGAATCCAGGTTATCATTTCCCATTTTCGCCAGTGCTTCAAAGTTTCTCTCTTTTATCGCTTTAATAGTAATCTCATCCATTTCATCTGCCCTCTCAGGTGACAAATAGTGTGAAAAGTCCATAGAAGCTAAAACAAAGCATTTTTTATCCTTAATTGCCTCAAAAATCTTATCTCCCAGCTCTATTGATTTTTCAAGTCCCAGATTTCCATGTAATAAAACAGGTACAATCTTCACATTTGGCATATAGTACTTCACATACGGTACTAATGATGATATAGAATGCTCTTCCTCAAGTAACGTAAAATCCCTGCTTGCATAATTATCTTTTAATAAATCCTCTAAAATATCATTATCTGCTTCTAAAATACCAAAAGGTGATTCCCAATTCCAATTTCCTGTGTTTACTTTATTTTAGTCTCAGGATTACTATCAGCTACAGCAGTAAAAAAAGAAGCAATCATCTTATCCGCTAATAAATGATGAGGTACAACTCCACCAAATAAATTTATTCCTCTAGATTGAGCCATAGAAGCATTACTAACAGAAGCAATAAAATCTTTCTCATTATAATAATTGCACATCAAATTTTCCTGTGGAATCAGTGTATAGCTTTTTGCTTCCTCTTCTTCAGTTACTATTCCTCCAGGTAATATTATCAATATAAATATAGTAAGCAGCATTAACTTTTTCATTCATCTTCCCTGTATATACTAATTCGTTTTCTTTCTGCAAAACCTGAGGCATTACTC
>CAYYEC010000474.1:0-3434 GCA_964470745.1 uncultured Eubacteriales bacterium
GTAGTGAGAGGTGAATGCGTTTGTTTATTAAGGTTTTATCTAAGACTTATAACAATAAAACTCACTATTATGCAAGTCTAGTCGAGAATAAAAGAGTTAATGGCAAAGTTGTTCAAACAGTTAGGGCCAACCTTGGTCCGGTAACTGAGGAGCAAATTCCATACCTAAAGGCAGCTTACGCAAGAAAGAAACCCAAATTAGTCTATGAGGATTAGTAAAGGGGGCGATTGTAGTGAGACATTCCGAAGCCCGTATAGAAAATGATATAATATATTCAAAATCAACAGAGTTTATTAATCTATGCAAAGAAGTAAAGCTAACACATTTTACACGAAATAGAAAAATGCCTTTGAAAGCATTGTTGTTAACTGTTTTGTTCAGAAAAGGAAGGACTCTTCAAATGGAATTGAGAATTTTTAAAAAAGTGCTTTCTTTAAAAGATACAATATCTAAGGTTGGATATTTAAAACAAAGATTAAAGTTGAATCCATTATCACTCTTAATTCTTGCAAAACACCATGCCCGCAGTTTCTATACTGATTCTCAAATGGTAAAAAAGAAAAAAAGGATACCTTGTATTAGCTGCTGACGGTTCAAATATAAATATTCCAACGAATGACACAACAATTGAGTTGTACGGAAATGCTTCCAGCAAAAATGTCAAGACTCAAGCACAGATAGGCCTTTCTTGTTTATATGATACCTTGAATAAAATGATCATTGATTGCAGTATTAACAGGTTTAAATTCAGTGAACGTGAGCAAGCTCTGTTACATATAGATAATATGCATGAAGTAATAGGTAAACATAAATCATTAGTTATTTTTGACCGTGGATATCCTTCTGGAGAACTCTTCATTGAGCTTATTGGAAAACAGCAAAAATTTTTAGCCAGACTTTCTTCGACAACTTTTAAAAGAGAACAGCAGCAAATGCGAACTGAAGATTGTATTGTTGAGATTATTTTTGACAGTAGCAGATTAAGGGTACATAATGGTACAAACACAAAAGAAATTCTGGCACAAGCCGGGAAAATATCATTAAGATTCATACGGGTTAAACTAGCAAGCGGTGAATATGAATACCTTGCAACTAATATATCTGATCAAGAGTTTTCAACAGCTGAAATATTCGAATTATACAGTATGCGTTGGGGAATTGAAACAACATATGATGATCTGAAAAACAAGCTTCTGATTGAAAACTTTACTGGTACAAAGCCTATTTTAATTGAACAAGACATTTATGCAACCATATATTTACTTAACATGTCAAACGACATAATGCTTGAAGCACAGATAGAGCTTGAAAATGCAAATTCAAAACCTCATAAGCATCAGATGGCTATAAACAAAAATATAGCTTTTGGAATCATGAAAGAAGAACTTGTTTTATTTATGCTTGAAAAAAACACAAACAAACGAAAGCTACTTATGAATTCTATAGTTGATGAAATAAAGAAAAATCTTCTTCCAGTTCGAAAAGGAAGACATTATACGAGAAATGGCCGCGGTCGTCTTGCATCGAAGTATCCAAATACAAAAAAGAAGAGTTTTTAGTATAACTTTTAGCAGGGTGCCTTTTTCTATGCCTTTAATACATAATAAAACTATACTTTGGTTAAACTGCCTTATTTTTATTATTCTTAATCCATTATTCTTTCAGGGTAGAAATTTTCAAACAAAAACTACCTCGAGAATGTTTTTCTCAAGATAGTTTCTGCCTTGATTCGTTAAGTTAATGACATTGTTAATATACAAGGGTTTTCTATCTGGCGTGCCCATCAGGAGTCGAACCCGAAACCTTCTGATCCGTAGTTTTGGCGAACATTCGTTCGGTGTGATCGAGTACCTTTATGAATTATCAATACTTTTATTCCTTATCATCAAGTAGTTTTCTTATATCCTTAGTACGTCCGGCATCAAATTCCCCATCAGTATAATCGCTTAGTACTTCAACAGAGTTGTGTGCATCTCCTTCATGTATAGCAGGTAACACTTTAACAATCCTTTTTCTTACTCCTTTAAGGTTACCTCTTTCATATTCAATTGACTGATTTATGCCTTCCATAATATCTTTATATACGCTCATTTAAATTGCATCCCTTCCAGTATGCATACTATATTGCTATGGATTTTTTAAAACCTCATCATGCTCCCCTATATTCCGGAGAAGTACTCCACCTTTTACAAATTGCCAACTCATTCTAACTCCCATTGTAATGGTCATTTCAAATATTCCCTTACTGCCTTGTATTCCCTTAATCCGAAGAGATGGATGGAATGGTGGAGTTGGCTTTTCCAAAAATAATTCCATTTGTTTTTTAAAATCACTTTTTATATCTTGAGAAAGCTTTCTATAGCATCTTGTAAATCTTGGAGTATATTTAATTTGCATCTGAATCTAAATCCTCCAGAAGTTCATCTAAACTATTAGCAGTCTTAACTCTTCCTGCTCTTATATGCTCATCAATTTCCTTTTCACCTTCTTGCCATTCCTTACTCCAAAACCATGCTTGACTTTTATCAACCAGTGCCATTGGCTTTAAAAATACTCCACCGTCTACTATTTCAAATTGCACATGGTCACCAGATTTTAAACCTATCTCCTCTATTATAGCTTTAGGTATAGTGATCTGCGATTTACTGGTCAGTTTTCCAGTAATAATCCCCACTCTTTTTCCAGTTCTATTTTTATTCATTATCGTCATATTTACCATACTCCTTATTTCCTTACTTTCGTATATCCTTATTATACATCGTTTTTTTCTTTTCATCAAATATTATTGAAAATAGAACAGTTATATTAGTATGAGCCTCATAGTTGAATAAGTATTCGTAACAGCCTTTTACTTTCTTGAAATAATGATTCTCCTAATTCCACCATATATTAATATTGAGAAGAATATAAGAAAAATCACACTTAAAGGTGAAAATCCATTTAAAATAATTCCTAATAATGGTGGCACTGCTCCCATAATACCAATTATTATTAAAATTATTGGATATTTAAATATACTTTTTAAAGGATATGGTATTTTTCCAGTACCAATATAGTGCCCTGGGTTATACATGTTATCCTGCCACTCTTTTATTTCTTCCAGTTGGTCTTCAAACTCATTTTTCTCGTTTGAATAATCATCTAAACTCATATTTACTCAACTCCTATATAGTCTTAAATAAATTATAACTGTAAATTTTCAATAAGTCTAAATACACTTGTGATCTTATTTTCCAAATAATTTGAGATAATTCTCAAATTATTTGGAAAATGACAGAAAGTTTTCGGCAACCTGCCCCCATTTTAACGCTCAGAATTATACAAAACTAAAGTTATGCTTGAGTGTCCCCCAAAAATTGGTCCATTCTTTATGAGAAATTTGGAGATGTCAACAAAAACTAGACACAAAATTAAGTAAATTTTATGAATTCAAT
>CAYYEC010000475.1:0-3421 GCA_964470745.1 uncultured Eubacteriales bacterium
TCTCATGGTTGTTTCAAAAACAACCATGAGAACCGTCCCCGTGGATGAGTCCTCGTGCTCGTGGATGCACCTCTACCCTTTTCCTTTATTTGCTCATTACTTCTTTAATTCCATAACATGCTTAACCTTTTCAACTATATTTTCAGCAGTTAACCCATACTCTTTCATAAGTGCATCCGGTTTACCGGATTTACCAAACATGTCTTGAATTCCTACTATTTTCATTGGAACAGGACAATTCTCAACAACTACTTCTGCAACTGCACTTCCAAGTCCACCAAGAACATTATGTTCTTCAGCAGTAACAATAGCACCTGTTTCTTTTGCAGCTTTAATGATTATATCTTTATCTATTGGCTTTATTGTATGTATATCTATAATCCTTGCATTAATTCCTTCTTTTTCAAGTGTCTCTCTAGCAGCCATAGCTTCTTGAACCATTAATCCTGTAGCAATAATTGTAACATCATTACCATCTGATATAGTTACACCTTTACCAATTTCAAATTTGAAATCATTTTCATCATATACAATCGGAACAGCTAATCTTCCAAGTCTTAAGTATACAGGACCATTATATTCTATTGCAGCTTTTACTGCCTGATATGTGGAAACTCCATCACAAGGACTGATAACTACCATATGAGGTATTGCACGCATAATAGCAATATCTTCAACAGGCTGATGCGATGCACCATCTTCACCTACAGATATACCTGCGTGAGTTGCTCCAATTTTTACATTTAATTTTGGATAAGCTATTGTATTTCTTACCTGTTCACATGCTCTTTCAGCAGCAAATATGGCGAAAGTACTGGCAAAAACAGTTTTACCACAAGTTGCTATACCTCCTGCTACTGACATCATATTTCCCTCAGCAATACCCATGTTTATAAATCTTTCAGGATATTTTTTCTTAAATGATTCTGTTTTTGTTGATTTTGAAAGGTCAGCGTCCAAAACAACTATATTTTCATTTGCACCGAATTCAGCAAGTGCATTACCATATGCTTCTCTAGTAGCAATCTTTTTTGACATTTTATTCAACCTCCAATTTCTGTAAAATCTCATCTAACTCAGCCATTGCCTGATCTCTTTGTTCTTTATTCGGAGCAATACCATGCCATCCTGCTTGATTTTCCATATATGATACATCTTTACCTTTTATAGTCTCAGCAATAACCATTGTTGGCTTATCTATAGATTTTTTACCTTCTTCTATAGCATTTGCTATTTGGTCATAGTTGTGGCCATCTACTATTATTACATTCCATCCAAAAGCTCTAAATTTATCAACTACAGGCTCTGGAGACATTACTTGTTTTATATCTCCATCAATTTGAAGTCCATTATGATCAAGAAATGCTACTAAATTATTTAATTTATAATGAGCAGCTGCCATACAAGCTTCCCAGACCTGACCTTCCTGTATTTCACCATCACCTAAAATTGAATAAACCATATAATCTTTCTTATCAAGTTTACCGGCTAAAGCCATACCAACTGCAGTTGATATACCTTGACCAAGAGAACCAGTTGACATATCAACGCCAGGAACAGTAATCATATTTGGATGCCCTTGTAAATAGCTATCAATGTTTCTAAACCCTACTAAATCTTCTGTCGGAAAAAAACCTTTTTCAGCTAATGTTCCATAAAGAGCTGGTGCGCAATGTCCTTTTGATAATACAAATCTATCTCTATCTTCCCATTTTGGATTTTTTGTATCTACATTCATCTTCATAAAATACAAGACTGTTAAAATATCTGTACAGGATAAAGACCCTCCAGGATGTCCTGCTGAAGCGCTATATACTTCTTCAATTATATGTTTACGAATCTTAGTAGAACTCTTTTTCAGCTCTTTTATTTTATCTTTTTCCATATTTACATCTCCTTTTAAGAATATTACTTTATCACTGAGTATAGTATACTATATGCTAAAAACTATGTCCATAACTTTTATAATTTTATGTTACATTTGTTAAAGTATTAACACTACATAACAATTAGTAACAGAATTAATGTTATGTTTAAGGGTAGCCAAAAGGGGACGGTTCTTAATTGACACAAATATTTGTGTCAATTAAGAACCGTCCCCTTTCGGCTTTTGCTTCTCTATTCGTATGCTTGAAATCCTTCTCCTAATACCTCCCTAACTTCAGTAAGAATAACAAATGCCTTTTCATCAATTTTCTTTACTGTGTCTTTTACAGCCTTTATCTGGCTTCTATTCACAACACATAAAAGCACTTGTTTATCAGTTCCGCTGTACATCCCTTTCCCATTTAACCCTGTTACGCCTCTATCAATTTGCTTTAAAATCGCTTCTGAAATTTCTTCTGATTTATCGGAGATAATAAAAATACCTTTAGCATAATTGAATCCTTCCAGAATTGTATCGATAAGCTTTGAAGTTATATACATAGAAGCCATCGCATAAAGGGCAAGCTTAACACTCTTAAAAGCAACAGCAGCAACTATTATAATTGATACATCTATAACCAGTAATATTTTACCCATTGATACGCCTGTAATAAAGTAATTTACTATTTTGGCTGCTAAATCACTTCCACCTGTTGTAGCCCCAACTCTAAACACAAGTCCTAAGCCAATCCCAAGTAGAAACCCTCCAAAAAGAGCATATAACAATAAATCCGGTTGAGAAAATGAAGAATCAAATTTGATCAGGTAGATATTAATCAAATTTTGCGTAAAACCTTCAGTCAAATCTATAATTAGTGAAAGCATAATAGTACTGTAAAGTGTTCTCAAAATAAATTTTCTTCCAATAAATCTAACGCCAAGAATAAAAAGTGGAATATTCAAAAAAAGCATTATAGTACCAACTGGAATTTTCCCATCAATAACATAGTATATTACGGTTGCTAATCCAGTTACTCCACCTGGAGCTATTTTATATGGGACTAAAAATATATTAATAGCAAGAGCAGAAATAATACATCCTATTGTCATCCATAAATAGTCTTTCCATGCTTTTTTAATTAAATGTACAGCTTTTTCAAGTATTTTCATATTTTCTCCTCTAATCCTAATATTTTTATTATATCCAAAGCAATAATATATATTGCTATTACATATATTATATAAATCGCAAAAATGAAACGACATATGAATAATTGGATTTTTGCCATAAGAGCTTTAGGTAATATAAGCACACAAAAATAAAATGTAAAATATTTTGTGCGTTATATATAATATGATTATATCTATGAAATATTTTAATTGCTATAAAAATTTAAAATAACATTAAAAATATAAAAATATTTTTTTAAAATAGTTTATGAGTATGCTATAATTTACTGGTAGTTAAAGCTAGTGGTCTGTAATGTATGTTTTTTAGGATGTGCAGACCACAGACAGAGGAAGTGGATTTGTAACACTTAAAATAGGATTATAA
>CAYYEC010000476.1:0-3415 GCA_964470745.1 uncultured Eubacteriales bacterium
GTTTTAAGTTTGAGGGATTTAGACAGCAGAATGATCGAAGCATATGTACCAGAAGAATTTATTAAGGATATACATGAAGGTATGTCAGTTAAAGTTATTCCAATTTCTGATAAAACACAAGAATATGAAGGTGTAATAAAATCAATTATGAATGAGGCTAAAGAAAATAATGGCGAGACAAATGTTACCATAGAAATTGAGATTGAAGGGTCTTGGGATAAACTTTTACCTGGATATAATGTTGATGTAGAGATAGAGATTTAAAAGTTTTAAAAAGAGCAAATATTAAGAATTTTTGGTATATTGATTGAAGAATATAATAATGAAAAGGCTGTAGAGTCTGTTTATTCAGTAGGTAAATGAAAAAATTACAACATGTAATAAAGTTTCATTTTACTAAGAATTGAATTTACAAGTTATACAGCCTTATATTTTTTTGGGGTAAATATTACATCAAAATTTCCCGTGAAAATTGAAATTCTTATAGGTAAATTAACAGAAAAAATAATAGAGTTAAGAAAATTTATTATATTGAATTTTGAAATTTTTATTAAATTATTGTTCTATATGTTTTACGATAAACATTTTACATAACTTTATTCAATATCGTAAAATCATATACTCCTATCTATATGTTACGCATATCTTAATGTAATTTCTTTATCATAACATATATAATAAACTTAAAAACTGGTATTTGTATGAGCATTACACCAAGCACCAGTAAACCCCAAAATCACTTTTTAATGATATTATATGACTATTCTGTAATTTAACTATAAACTAGATTTTATTGCATTAAAATGTCGAAATATAAGAATATATCATATTTTACATAAATATAACAAAAAAATATTGACTTTTTTTAATTTATTGTATATTCTATACTTGAAGAAAGTTTACAGTTGATTTCATTTATATAACCATCAAAATACTATAAGTTATAGTTTTTAATATCGAGAATATTTTTAATAAATGTTAAGAATTTTTAATATAAATTTTTAATATAATTGATAAATTTGTATTATATTGTATAGTTATGTCAATTTTTATTGTAAATTTACAATATTGTAGCTGTGGTATTGTGAAAGTATTACTCAAATTATGCAAGTTGCTAAAAAATAAAATCTAAAAAGGAGCGTGTCGCTTTGTCAAGGGTTAGTAATTATAATATTTATTTAAAAATGAAAAAGCAAATAGGAAAATACTTGGTTATTCAAGGATATCGTGGTTCGTTTGATGTTATTGATGAATCTATTGCAGAAATTTTGGAAAGAGCAGAGAAAGATAGCAGCCTGTTGGATTCCATAAGTCCGGAAAATAAGGAGATACTTAGCAAACGAGGTTACATTACTGATTTAAGTGAAGAAGAGGAATACAAATTTATTGAGAAGCTCAGCCATGCATTAAATGCTGTTGATAGAAAAAATATATTAATTACATTAATGCCAACTTATAATTGTAATTTTAGATGTGAGTATTGCTTTGAAAGAGAACTATTTACAAAAGGTGAAGAATTGCTTAGTGAAAAAATGTCAAAGGAACTTGTTGATGCAGTTTTTAATCAAATAAAAAAATATAAAGATGAAGGATTAAAAGTATCAACTATTTACTTTTTTGGTGGTGAACCATTATTAAGAACAAATAAGGATATTGTTACTTACATATGTGAAAAATCCAAAGAAGAGGAACTTAACTTGGGTTGTGTTACTAATGGATATGATTTGGATAAATATGTAGACTTAATTGACGAGTATGGTTTTAAACATGTGCAAATTACTATTGATGGCATAAAAGAAGAACATGATAAGAGAAGATACTTAGCAGGTGGTCAAGGAACTTACGATAAAATAACGGCAAATATAGATTTGGCATTAGAAAAAGGAATTCCTATTTCTCTAAGAACAAATGTAAATAAAAAGAATATAGAAGCTATTGATGAGCTTATAGAAGAGTATAAAAAACAAGGTTGGACTGAAAAAAAGAATTTTTCTTATTATTTCAAGACAACGCTAAAGTGTTACGAAGAAGTGGGCAATGCACTTTCAGATGTTGAATTAATGAATCAATTAACTACATATTTTGGAGAGGATGCAAGCAGATTCCGTTTCAATAGTATTTACAATGGAGTTGCAGATAAACTTAATTATATGTTGAAAAATAATGGTTTTGCTCCTATGAGATCCGGGTTTTGTGGAGCAAATACAGGTATGTACACAGTGGATCCATTTGGAGATATTTATGCTTGTTGGGATGTTCTGCAAGAAGAGGATTGTAAAATTGGAAAAGTAGATATTGAAAAGGGTGAATTCGTATTAAACGACATACATGATGAATGGAAAGATAGAACTGTTGATAGAATAGATGACTGTAAAAAATGCAAATATATGTTGTTTTGCGGTGGTGGATGTTCAGCTCAGGCAAGAGTCATGAATAATGATATGAATAAGGTATTTTGCGATGATTATTCACTGCTTTTTGATGAAGTTGCTGTGGATGTATGTGAAAAATTCTTAGAGTTAGAGCCTAAATAATAATTATTTATGGTAACCGATTGAATAATTTATTTGTTGAGTCTATTTAAATAAAATTTAAATAGAAATTATAAAACAAGGGGGTGGAAACATGAAAAAGGTTAAAGCATTGAATAAGTCACTTGAAGTGAATAGCGAAAATGTTAAAGACATGGTTTCTGAACTAATGGAAAGAGTAGAATTAAGCTGCAGTGGTAATATATGTAGCAGCAATGTAAATGATGTATGTACTGTTCATTCGTGCCAAATCGTCAACTTGTAAAAATATGATTTTTAAAAAATGTTCTTAATTAAATTTGGTAGAAATTATTAGCCGAATAAAAAACTTCAACTTTTGAAATTAAAGAACTCTTTTAAATTCCTAAGAGTTTTCAAATTTAAAAGGAGGTGTAATAAAAATGATTAAAGCATTAAACCAAGAAATTGAAATGAAAAATGAAGAAATTGAAACAATGATTACCGAGTTATTAGAAAGAGAAAAATATACTTGCACTAGTCATGGATGTCCTACTGATGTATGTGCAGTTGAGTAGGTGAAATGAATATGATAAAAGCATTAAATCAAGAACTTGAAATGAAAAACGAAGAAGTTGAAACTATGATTGCTGAGTTGGTAGAAAGAGAAGAATATGCTTGTACTGGTAATTATTGCAGAGTTCATTACATGCCAAATAGTTAACCTGTAGAATATGATTTTTAAAAATGTTCTTATTAAATTTAATAGAAATCATTAGCTGAATGAAAAACTTCAGCTTTTGAAAAATAAAGAACACTTTTAAATTCCTAAAAGTTTTCAAATTTAAAAGGAGGTGTGATAAAAATGATTAAAGCATTAAATCAAGAACTTGAAATGAAAAACGAAGAAGTTGAAACTATGATTG
>CAYYEC010000477.1:0-3403 GCA_964470745.1 uncultured Eubacteriales bacterium
TCCCCATGGCGTAGCGTGCATAGCGAAATAAGCAATATTACGCTGTAGTACTAGTAAATATTTAAAATACAGGAGCATTGGGAAGCTCAAAATCCTGAAAAATCAACCAATATTGAGGCGACAAAATTAGAATATAAACGCCTTATGAACTGTCGCAAAAACCTTGATAAGATTCCACGACAAGATAAAAACTAAAGATGGTAAAATAAATTTAAAGCGGGGCAATGCGCGCCCCGCTTTTCTACTACCTTTAAAGGGATTTTTCAATTCCGAGCAATCCCTTTCTCGTACCTTTTACAGACATAAATATACTGGTTACCCATTGGCAGATATAACACCTGGCAATACTCTCATACAGTTACTCATACAAATTGATTTTAAAATCAATATAATTTTTTTTTACCAATCTAATATTTTTTTCTTTTATTTTGTAGAAATAGGAGGAATTAATTATTTTTGTTAGAATATTCTATAAATATTACCGGGAGGTAAATATTGTTATTATTTTTACCAAAAAGAGGTGATTTAGGCAATTGGATCAGATGCCTCTCTCGGCGGTAATACTTTATTCCATACCAGAGAGTGCGATAATGTTTGCTTTTGGTATGACTATCGTCGGTGAATACATTAACCTAAAAAAAATTTTTATTGCTACTATAATATCTGCTTTCTCTTCAATGCTTTTCAGAACCCTTGCTCCTTTTGGTCTGCATAGTATACTCGGCATATCAATTTTATTTTTATTATCCTGGAAGCTATTAAATTTAACGCCATTGAAAGCAATAATATCTTCTCTATTTAGTTTTATGGTCTTAGCACTTTTAGATACTATGATAGTACCTATTATATTAAAAGCAGAAAATCTTACTCTAGTAGAATTATGGAAAGATAATTATAAAAGAATCATATACGGTTATCCACCCTTAATAGTGTATGGCTTAATTACATGGTTTCTTTATAGTAAAAAAATATTTTTAATTAGAGGCAGTAGGGTTGGTAATGATTATGATTATGATTATAAATACAATAAACCGCGTTTATTATTAGCATTAATAATTCTATTTCAAGGTTTACTTTTATTCGTAATAGATGAACATCTCCTTTATCTAGGTAAATACTCATTATTAATTTTACTACTATGTATAATATTTTTTATTTTTTCTATTCTATTTATATTCTTATATGGAAGCAAAAGATCAAACACCAAAATAAGACGTGATTTTTAATTTTTTTTTAAAAGGAGAACTGAGAAATGGATAAGATGCCATTATTGGCAGTTATACTTTCATCAATTCCAGAGAGTATAATTGTATTCTCATTTGGCATTGCCATCGTCGGAGAACGAATTAATTTTAAAAGAGTTTTATTTGCCGCTATTATAACAGCCTTTTCAATGATGTTTATAAGGCGGTATGTTCCTTATTTTGGAGTTCATAGTATAATTGGCATAGTTATTTTATTTATATTATTTTGGAAACTCTTAGGCTTGGTAGCATGGAAAGCATTAATAGCTTCGCTACTAAGCTTGACAGTTTTAGCATTATTAGATGATTTTATATTACAGGCAATATTCGTCCTTAAGGACACAACTGCAACAGAAGTAATGCAGGATAGTTATAAGCGAATTATTTATACATATCCTCACCTGGTAGTGTTTGGTTTAATTACATGGATTATATATTGCAAAAAATGGTTCTTGATTAAGGGAAGTAGGGTAAGCAATATTGAATACCTAAAAGACAAATTAAAAGAACCTTTAATTGTGACCGCATTTGTTCTTTCCCAGGGGATTATATTAGTTATTCTTAATATGTATTTTGGTTATATTAATGATTACTCATTAACAACAAAAATAATAAATCTTATATATTTCTTTCTATCAATTTTAGTTTTAAAACATTTCTGGTCGTTAAAAGATGAAGTAGATGTATTGATTCGTAATGCGGAGATGAATAATAATGAACTTCGTTTCGGTGCATTCAATAGCGATGACACTTAGTAATACCATAGCACATGAATCTAACTTCGACAATTTAAAAAGAGCCAAATTATGCTATGGATTAGAAGTGTTAATAGGTGCGATTATAAAATATTCCATTTTCGCAATTGCATTTTGGGAATTTGGGCTATTGAAACAGTCATCAATTGCCATGTTTACCATTGCAATTTTAAGGGTAATCTCTGGCGGTATACACTGCAAAACACTTATTAAATGCATAATCGTTTCGACTGTTGTATTTATATCCATCGGCATGTTAGCTAAAATATTAGTAATTAATGAATATTTATATTTTATTTTAAATATCGTTTCTTTGATTATAGTTGGGATTAAATCACCGGTTGACCCACCGGAAAAACCGATTAAAACGAAGCAAAAAAGATATGTCGTAAAATTATTATCTATACTTATATTGTTATTAATAATATATGTTTCAAGCAGAGTCACCGATAATGATGTTAAAAATGCAATCCTTTTAGCTATGTATTTTCAAGTATTGACCTTATCCGGTTTGGATAAAATCAGCCATAAATTCATTAAACAGTTAAAACCAAAAGTAAAGGGGGTGAACTTGGGATGAAAAAGTATATTTTTGGTTTAATTACTACTCTCTCAATGTTTGTATTTTTCCTAGGTATTAAACCTACTTGTTTGACAACCTTATATCAGCCAGATTTACCAGACGAGCTTAAGTAAGGTATATACTAGATTTTCATCCTTTTACTCAAGATGTTGAAAAAAATTATATTTACTACATAAAGGCGACTGTATCATCCATGAAAACAATGGGTTTCACAGTCGTCTTTATACATGGTTATTAGAGGATAATAGTTATGAGATTACAAAATATATTTACAAACAAAAACTTTCTTTATGGAATATTTTTTATCTTAACTCAAGCTGCTTTTTTTATTGCGATTCTATTATCCTATAAAAAGTTACCAGGTAATTTTTTATTAATGTTACAAATTGTTTTGAGTTTACTGTATCCATTAATAACTTTAATAACATTTTATTTGTATACCAAATATGAAAATCAAAAAAAGAATATTATGAAAATGGAAGAGTTTAATTTAAGCCTTCGAAAACAAAGACATGATTTCCTTAATCACTTACAAGTAATATCAGCTTTAATTAACTGCAATGAAAACGATGAGGCACAGAAATATTTAGAATCAATTGAAGCTTTAGTAAAAAATAAATCATTAGTTTATAAAACTAATAATATCCATATAGGAAGCCTATTGAGTGCCTTTGCCATGAAAGCTGAATCAAAAGGGGTTCGCTTTGAATTATATGGTCTAAACGATTTTTCTAAATTTCCGTTATCTTCTACCCATTCGGTAGCTATTTTATCAAATCTTTTGGACAATGCATTGGAAAATTGCGAGAAAAACAGTTGTA
>CAYYEC010000478.1:0-3377 GCA_964470745.1 uncultured Eubacteriales bacterium
TTTTTGCAATAAACATTTTACATTTCTTATTCAAATATTGCAAAATAATATACCTAGTACTTTTTAACACATCATATTTATAATTTTGCAAGTGTTAAAAATGTACTTCATATATTTGTGACCTGTATACTTTACAAAAATTACGTTTCAGGTCACCTCTGTTTATATGATGCATATTTTTTCCATGTAATATCTTTTATGCAACATATGTAGATAAATTACGCTTCGTGTAACTTCTACTTAACCTCAACCTTAACCTTTTCCTCCTCAATCACTCGCAAAAATTTCTTCAAATTCCTGTCCTTCCAGCTTCTCTTTTTCAAGAAGAGCATTTGCGACATTGTGAAGCTTATTAATATTTTCCTTTAATAAATTAATTGTTTTTTCATAAGAAGAATCAATAATACTTTTTACTTCTCTATCTATTATTGCAGATACCTCTTCACTATAGTTCTTAGCTTGAGCATAATCTCTTCCCAGGAAAACTTCATCATTTTCACTTCCAAAAATCATATTTCCAAGGTTTTCACTCATACCATACTTGGTAATCATATTTCTTGCTACACCATTAGCTTGTTTTAAGTCTCCATACGCTCCGGTACTAATTTCACCTAATACAATCTCTTCTGCCGCTCTTCCTCCTAAAGAAATAATTATCCTTTCAAGAAGTTGAGATTTTGTATTATAGGATATGTCTTCGTCCGGCTTAAAGGAAGTATATCCGCCTGCCCTACCAGAAGGTATTATTGATATTCTGTCCACCTTATCAGTAGTTGAAACTATCCTAACTGCCATGGCATGACCAGCTTCATGATAAGCTGTTAATTTTTTCTCTTTTTCACTCATTACCCTGCTTTTCTTTTCTGGACCTATAACAACTTTGAATGTAGCTTCCTTTATTTCACTCATACTAATTTGCTTCTTATTTTTTCTAGCTGCTAATAGGGCAGACTCATTAAGGAGGTTTTCAAGGTCAGCTCCAGTAAAGCCTGGTGTACTTTTTGCAAGTTCTTCCAATTTTACATCATCACTTAAAGGTTTATCCTTAGAATGTACTCTTAATATTGCTTCTCTACCTTTTATATCTGGCAATCCAACAACTACACGTCTATCAAATCTTCCTGGTCTTAAAAGAGCCGGATCTAATATGTCAGGTCTATTTGTAGCTGCAAGTATTATAACACCTTCATTTATACCAAATCCATCCATTTCAACCAGCAACTGATTTAAAGTTTGCTCACGCTCGTCATGACCTCCACCTAAGCCAGCACCTCTATGTCTACCAACTGCATCTATTTCATCAATAAATACAATACATGGAGAATTTTTCTTTGCTTGCTCGAATAAGTCTCTAACTCTTGATGCACCAACCCCAACAAACATTTCCACAAAATCAGAACCACTTATACTGAAGAATGGCACTCCTGCTTCACCTGAAACGGCTTTTGCCAAAAGAGTTTTACCTGTTCCTGGAGGTCCTACCAATAATACACCTTTCGGAATCCTTGCCCCTAACTCAACAAATTTTTTAGGCTGTTTTAAAAACTCTACTATTTCTTCAAGGTCTTCTTTCTCTTCATCTGCTCCTGCAACATCTGCAAAAGTTACCTTTTTTTTATTATCATCAGTAGTCATTTTCGCTCTACTTTTACCAAATGACATTACTCTGTTTCCTCCACCACCCTGTGACTGTTGAAGGAAAAATACCCAAAAGAGTACAAATATTACTATTAATCCTAATGTAGGCAAAATTGCTACCCACCATGGCGGTGATGCAGGTGGCGTAACACTAAATTTCATGGCAGGATTTCGAGTATGCGCATCTGTGAGTAAATTAGTAATTGACTCAACAGATGAAAAATAAACTGTATATTTTTTTGTATTATCTTCTGGTTTTATATCATTCACAAACTCAATGATAGCTTTATTACTTTCCAACTCAACACTACTTATGTTGTTTTTTGCAAGTTCATCCAAAAATGTAGCGTAACTTATTTCTGATGAATCACCCATACTATTGTAAAAAGCCAAAATGACTAATATAATTATAAACAGTATGATATAAAAACTAATACCTCTGAAATATTTCAAATATCTCCCTCCTTATGCTATAGGCCCTCACATAAAGGTCGATTAAAATAATACTCACACTTCTGCTTTTTTATTCGCTTGGTTTGAGCAAGTCTAGAAACAGATTAGTGGAAAGTTATACTTTAACGATCCCAAAAATTAATTAAAACTATTTTAATCTAAAAATTTACCCCAATATTTATATTATATTAACATAAACGCATATAAAACACAATAAAGTTATAATAAATATTGGAAGCAAACAAATATATTTAAATTATATTGTTTCTTATTATTATATAAGTAAAATTATTTATCACAATTAATAAGCTTTATTCTATTCACATATTACACAAACATCAGGTAAGTTCCTGTATTTCTCTGCATAGTCCAGCCCATATCCAACTATAAATTCATCAGGAATTATAATTCCCTCATATTCAATTTCTATATCTACTTTTCTTCTTGACGGCTTATCAAGCGCCGTACAAACTTTTACACTCTTTGGACCTTTAGACTTAAAAAGTTCCTTTAAATACCTTAGAGTAAGCCCTGTATCGATTAAATCCTCTACTATAATAACATTTCTATCTTTAATGTCTATATCAATATCTTTAATTATCTTTACAACTCCAGAGGATTTAGTCGAATTTCCATAGCTTGATACCATTATAAAATCAACTAAAACATCTGTTGTTATTTCTCTTGCTAAGTCACCGAGAAAAACAAATCCTCCTTTTAAGACACCAATTAAAACGATTTCTTCTCCCTCATAGTCCTGAGAAATTCTTCTACCTAATTCTTTTGTTTTTTCAGCTATCTGTTCTTTACTTACCAGTACTTTCATATTTTCCATTATTATAATATCCCTCACAGTTCTGTCAGGTGTGAGGCGATTGACAAGAGGTTATAGTAAAAATCTTGAAATCTTCATTTTATTGCCTATAGCCCATCACCTATCACCCATTTCTATTTTTAACACATATTTAGTATTTTCAGTTACTTTAAATTTATCACTAATTTTATATCCAATAATCCAAACTATTTCATTTTGTTTTGCAATTAATGGAATTTTGTTTCTTATTTCTCTAGGTATTTTATTATCAATAAAGTAATCTTTTAGCTTTTTTGTACCTATAGATTTATAAGGCTTAAAATAGTCCCCACTTTTACGACTTCTAATATTTATTCCCGATTTAAGCAATTCATAATCAAAAAATTGTGTTGTTGACAGATATGGTAAATCTAAATACTCTCTTACTTCTTTTTCTTTTTTAAAAGCTTCAATCTTAATTATACTCCCAATA
>CAYYEC010000479.1:0-3374 GCA_964470745.1 uncultured Eubacteriales bacterium
CCTGAGAGCGTTCCTGCAAGGCTTTTTTCTTTACCGGTTAAATTTGCCATGGTTATCAGCTCTTTTTTACTTGAATCCCGAACATATTTATTCATACCATAAACACCGGCATAAAAGTCCAAATTTTCTTCAACTGTCAAATCCTCATACAAACTAAACTTCTGGGACATATATCCTAGATTTTGCCTTACTGATTCAGTTTCTTTTGAGACATTTTTACCCAATATTGTAGCAGTACCTGACGTAGGATGCAGTACACCGCAAAGCATGCGAATCGTTGTTGATTTACCAGATCCATTTGGTCCCAGGAAACCGAAGATACAGCCTTTTGGAATATTGAAGGAAATATTGTCAACAGCAGTAAAATTACCAAAAGTCTTAGTAAGCTTTTTTACTTCAATTGCGTATTCCATCTAATTACTACCTCCCTTTGAGGTGCTTTTTGGTATCAGTGCTTCTATTGTCATACCTGGCCTTAGTACATCGATATTATCCAATATTTCTATTTTAATTTTAAAAACAGTGTTTGTTTTTGATTCTGTGGTTTCAATATTTTTTGGTGTAAACTCTGATTTATCTGAGATAGATACTATTTTACCGGATATTTTTTTATCATCTAATGATGGAGTTTTTAATTCAACTATTTTATTCATTGAGACAAGGTGAAGATATTTCTCAGGTATATAAAAATTCACCCATAAATCATTTAAGTCTGAAACTGTACCAATAGAAGTTCCTGAACTTACTATATCTCCAATATTTACATTTTTTAAAATGTAAGTTCCATCCACAGGAGACTTGATTTCATATTTTGATAAAACAATTTTTGACTGTTCTAAGGCTGCTGTTGATTGTTCCAAATCAGCTTCTGCAGATTCAATTACTTTACCAGTTGAACCGTTCTTTAGTAATTCAAGTTGAGCTAAAGCTTGGTTATACTTGGATTGGGCTGCTTGTATTGCTTCATTAGTGGGGCCATTAATAAGTAACTGTAAATTTGATTGACTGGATTTAAGCTGTTCTTTAGCAGCTTCCAACTGTTTATTTGAAGTATCCAGCTTTAGTTTTAAATCAGTCACATCGTTTTCTGATGCAGAGTTCGAGTCATAGAGATCCTTGATTTGATTATATTTATCCAATGCATAATTGTAGTTTAACTCTGCTGTTTCAACTGCTATCTCTGCATTTTTAACAGATGCTTTTGCTTGTGCTATCTGTTCCGGGCGAGTTCCTGCTTTAAGTTCATCCAGATTAGCCTTTAAAGCTTGAGAAGAGGCTTCTGCCTGTTTTATTTCTTCGATCCTCGAACCGGATTTTAAATTGTCAAGATTTGCCTGTTTAAGCTTAACAACGGCTTCCTGTTGTTTAACTGCAAGTTCTTGTAAGGACGAGTCTACTGATACAACTGGTTCATCAGTTTTTACCTGTGCTCCTTCTTCCTTTAGTAATTCAATAACTTTGCCTTGTACCTCAGAATTTAATTCAATCTGTGTAGATTCTACAGTACCACTTAGAATAATAGGGTCTGTTTTACCACAGCTTGCGAAAACAATTGGGACAATTATAAGCAATATTATTTTAATTAGCTTCAATTTTGATTTTAATGAATTCATTTTATATACCTCCTAAATGTTGTTTTTAGAAATAACTCCGTATAAAATTATGTCAATTACTTTTTCAACCTCATTTTCTATATTATCAAGTGGAAGCTTATCTCCAAATAGCTTTTGCTGAGCCAGTAAGATTCCTGTATTTCCAATAATGCAGCGGAATAGTACTTCCGGTTCAATATCATTTCTTATAATGCCCTTATTTAGCATGACCTTATGGAAGTTTTTGAATATTTCAAGAGCTTTCTCAATAATATTTTTATAAATAGCTTCACGGACATCATCATGAAAAAGAGCTTCTGTAAAAATGATCCTTGCCATAGGGAAGACAGAATCAAGGAGTTTTAGTCGATCCATAATTAATTCCTTTAATATAGATCTGATATCTTTTTCATTTGCTGATGAAAATATTTTTTCAACATTTCCTAAGACTATTTTTTCACTAAAGATATTTACAGTCTGAATAACAATTCCTCTTAAAATATCTTTTTTAGTTTTAAAATATCTAAAAATTGTGCCTTCTGCTACACCTGCGTTTTTAGCAATTTCACTTGTTGTGGCACCACTATAACCCTTTTCTGAAAATACTTTTATAGCTGATTCAAGTATTTTCTCTTCTTTTTCTGAAAGTCCTAATTCTGATAAATATCCTTTTGTCATATGTATCCTCCTTGACGAAAATAATGAGTGAGTACTTACTCATTATTTTACTACACTTTTTTTAAAATTTCAATAGATATTATTATTTAATATTTTTTACCTAAGAATGTATTTATATGTTAAAATATCAAATGAAAATACATTTAAAGAGGTATATAATGAGTAAAATTATTTATTTAGACAATAGTGCTACAACAAAACCTTATGATGAAGTAATAGACCATATCAGCAATATAAATAGAAATATATATGGAAATCCGTCATCATTACATAGGATGGGGATTGAAGCTGAAAAGTTGATTAAAGAATCAAGAAAAACAATTGGAGATATATTAAAAGCAGACAGCAGCGAGATTTATTTTACTTCTGGAGGTACAGAAGCAAATAATTTAGCTATATTTGGATATTTAGAAGCAAACAAAAGAAAAGGAAATCATATAATTACTACAAAAGTAGAACATCCATCTGTATTAGAAGTTTTTAATTATCTATCAAATAAAGAATATAAAGTAGATTTTATTGACGTAGATAGTAATGGAATAATTGATTTGGAAGAATTGAATAATAAAATTGTTTCTGAAACTTCATTAATAAGTATTATGTACGTAAATAATGAGGTAGGTAGTATTCAGCCTATTGATGAAATAATAAAAATAAAAAATTCGATTAATAGAGAAGCTGTTATTCATGTAGATGCAGTTCAGGCTTTTGGAAAATTAAATATTCTGCCAAAAAAGCCAGATATTGATATAATGTCTTTCAGCTCTCATAAAATACATGGACCAAAAGGAGTCGGCGGACTTTTTGTAAATCGACGTGTAAGAATAAATCCCATATTATTTGGAGGTGGACAGGAGGCGTCTATTAGGTCAGGTACAGAAAATGTTGCTGGAATAAGTGGTTTTGGAAAAGCAGCAAAAATTACTTTTGATAATCTGGAGAATAATAAATCAAGAGTTTGTTATACAAAGGAAGCTATGATAAAAAAGTTAGGAGAAAATATAGAAGATTTTAGTGTGATTTCTCCCGAAGACGGAAGTCCATATATCTTGAGTGTAGCATTTGAGGGCGTGAAAGCAGAGGTTTTGCTCCATCACTTAGAGC
>CAYYEC010000480.1:0-3372 GCA_964470745.1 uncultured Eubacteriales bacterium
AGATATAGCATAGAATAAAAAATGTCCTTTTAAGCGAAGGACATTTTTTATTTGTTTTGCTTTTTGGAATAGAATGAAAAAAGCAAAAATGAGTAGGCAAGATAGTAGTGAATTTACATTATACTGATTCAAGTACCTTCTTACTTTCTCTTGCTATTGCCAACTCTTCATTTGTTGGTATAACTAGAGTTCTTACTTTTGCATTTGGAGTGCTAACATCAGTTTCAACTCCGCTAACCTTGTTCTTTTCCCAATCTACATCTATCCCCATAAAGTCTAATCCAGTCAATATTTCCTTACGAACAACTCCATTATTTTCACCAATACCAGCCGTAAATATAACTGCGTCTATTCCATCAACAATAGCAGCATATTCCCCAATATATTTTTTTACTCTGTAGCAAAAAATATCAAGTGCCAATTTAGCCCTTTCATTTCCTTCTGCTGCAGCAGACATAATATCTCTAAAGTCACTACTAATTCCAGATATCCCTAATACTCCAGATTTCTTATTTAAATAATCATTTATTTCTACAACAGACATTTTTTCTTTTTCCATTAAATACCATATGACGGAAGGGTCTATTGTACCTGATCTAGTACCCATTGCCAATCCAGCTAAAGGAGTAAACCCCATACTGGTATCTACTGATTTACCATTCTTAATTGCACATACACTTGCTCCATTACCTAAATGACATGATACTAGATTTAGCTCATCCAATGGCTTGTCTAGCATTACAGCAGCTCTTTCTGCAACGTATTTATGGGATGTTCCATGGAAACCATATTTTCTTACTCCATATTTTTCATACATATCATATGGAAGAGCATACAAATATGCATGTTTAGGCATAGTCTGATGAAAAGCAGTATCAAAAACAGCAATCATAGGAGTGTTCGGCATAATTTGTTTACATGCTTCAATTCCTGTTATATTTGGAGGATTATGAAGTGGAGCTAATTCTATGCAATCTTCTATAGCTTTCATAACCTCATTGTCAATTAATACTGATGCGTGGAACTTTTCTCCACCGTGTACAACTCTATGGCCAACTGCCATTATCTCAGACATATCTGAAATAACACCAATTTTTTTGTCAATTAAAGCTTTGATTACTTCTTGTATTGCTACCTTATGATTATACAGATCCCTTTCAATAAGAACTGCTTCACAACCTATTTTTGTATGCTTCAAAAAAGAATGATCAATACCTATTCTATCACAAAGCCCTTTAGCCACAACGCTTTCAGTAGCCATATCTATCAACTGATACTTCAAAGAAGAACTACCTGTATTTATTACTAATATTTTCATTTTTTCAACCCCTACTATATTTTCAAATCATATTCTTATTTACTTATATCTATTAAAGAAATAATATATAAAAGTTTAACAATAAGCTTAATCTAACTCATATATATTATGCTTCCTTAAAATAATATAAAAAATTCACTATTTATATAGCCAGTATTCAAATTTTTACTCAGTAGCCTGAGCTTGAACAGCAGTTATTGCAACAACTCCTACAATATCTTCAGCACTACAACCTCTTGATAAGTCATTAACAGGTTTTGCAATCCCTTGAGTTACAGGACCATAAGCTTCAGCTTTTGCTAATCTCTGAGTTAATTTATATGCGATATTTCCTGAATTCAGGTCTGGGAATACTAATACATTTGCATGTCCAGCTAATGTGCTGCCAGGTGCCTTAGATTTTCCAACCGAAGGAACAATTGCTGCATCCACTTGCAGTTCTCCATCTAAACAGAGATCAGGTGCCTTTTCTTTCGCAATTTTAGTAGCTTCTACAACTTTTTCAGTTAATTCACTTTTAGCACTTCCATAAGTAGAATATGATAGCATTGCAACTTTTGGTTCTTCACCTACCAATGCATTGAAAGATTTAGCAGATGCTAATGCAATTTCAGCCAATTGAGATGCATCGGGGTTTTCTACAAGACCACAATCTGCATAAACAAAAGTACCATTATGACCATATTCACAGTCTGGCACTACCATAAGAAAAAATGATGATACCAATTTAGTTCCTGGAGCAGTCTTCAAAATTTGAAGAGCCGGTCTTAAAGTATTTCCAGTTGAATTAATTGCACCTGCAACCATTCCATCTGCAGCACATTTCTTAACCATCATAACTCCATAATAAAGTGGATTTTTCATTGTTTCTTGAGCTTGTTCTAAAGTAACCCCTTTGTTTTTTCTCATTTCATAAAAAGTGTTTACATAATCCTCAAACTCATCCGAATTAAATGGATCAATAATTTTAGCTTGAGAGATATCAATATCCCCTGCTAATTTATTTATTTCATCCTGATTTCCTACAAGAACTATTTTAGCTATACCTTTTTCCTGTATCATTGATGCAGCTTTAATTGTTCTAATATCTGTACTTTCAGGTAAAACAATTGTCTTAATATTTGACTTTGCTCTTTTTGTAATTCCTTCCATAAAATTCATTATTCTTACTCCTTTCAGATTTAAATATTCTATGTATTTCTTTAAAAGTCATATTTATGACCAAGTCCTAACACCAGCTCTCTGCGGGGTTTAAACCCAAAACAATTATAACTTAAATGTTTATTGTATACAATATTAAATTTCAGAAAAAGGTTTTTTATTTGTTAAACTTCATTAAAATGTATATTTACGTATCATTTTTTTCATTAATTTATCTATTATGTTAAATTAAAGGGTGATTTATGGTAATTTTTTAGGCATATTCTAATACCTTTCTGGGTAAACTTTAGTAATGTTTTGGATATATCTCAGTATTCTTTTGAGCATATTTCTTTTTTCTTATAAGTTTAATATTTTATATTGTTATTATTACTTTAATTTTTTTTAATATTTATAGATAAATCAAGAAGTATTATGATATAATACAAATTACGGCTTTTTGTAGATATTTTTTTATTATGTTGCAAAAGATTTAGTATGTTAATAGTATTTAAAAATAATTTATACTATAGGTGATGATCTGATGACTTATATAACTTTAAAAATTAAAAATAATCAATTTTTTAAACTATCTCCCACAAGAATTATATTTTTTAGTTTTATGGGTTTAATTTTTATTGGAGGACTATTATTAAATTTACCCATAGCATCTAAATCAAATTCAAGTATTGGGATGTTAGACGCTTTATTCACTGCCACTTCAGCTACTTGTGTGACAGGTCTTGTTGTTGCTGACACAGCTACCCAATGGACTCTATTTGGTCAAATAGTTATTCTTTCTCTTATACAGATTGGTGGACTTGGAATAGTCACACTTGCAACTTTTTTTTCTGTTATATTAGGTAAAAAAGTTGGACTTAAGGGAATGATCTTGGCTCAAGAATCTCTTAATC
>CAYYEC010000481.1:0-3356 GCA_964470745.1 uncultured Eubacteriales bacterium
GCATTTTCTCTTACACATCATGTATTAAAAATAATCAAATCACTTTTAAGTGTGTCATCAGATTCAATATATCCCATTTCACCGAGCATTCCGGCTATTCTTTCAGAATCATTTTCATTCATCTGACAACCAAAAGTTCTTAGTTCCCACTTTTTGTTTTTACCATTTTTTAATGTAAATTCATAATTTATCTCTTTAATTTTTTCAATAAATTCGTATTGTCTGGCTATTTCCTCATTTGGAACTTGAGTTGTTTTTCTTTTGCTCATTTACATTTCCTTTCTAAACTACTTTGTTTCTTCCAGCTTTTTTTGCTTTATATAAATTTTCATCTGCAAGTCTAATAAATTCTTCAAAGCATATATTTTCACAATTATTTAATGTATATACACCAAAACTAGCTGTAATTTTTATTAACTGATTATTATATTTTAATTGCAGCTTTTCGATTTTAAGCCTCAATCTTTCAGCAATCTCCTTAGCCTTATGATTTTCTGTATCTATTAAACAGATTAAAAATTCATCTCCTCCATATCTTGAAACCCAATCTATATCATTTCTGATATTTTCTTGTAACATCATAGCATAGTTCTTTAAAATATAATCTCCACATATATGACCATATTTATCATTTATGCTTTTAAAAAAATCAATATCAGCAATAATAATTGAAATAGGTTTCTTAGTTATGTAACTATTAATGATATCATTTGGTAATTTTTCATCAATATACCTTCTGTTGTAAATCCCTGTTAAAGCATCCAATACAGCCAAATCATTAATACTTAATATTATATCCTGTAAATTAGCTTCTAAATTCTTTTCATCATCTTTCATAATAATACTGTTAGTTGCATTTTTTAGTAATTCAAGTACTATTTTATTACCATTAATCTCTATTGGAATTGCTGTAATCATGTAAACCTGATTTTCATTTTGTTCTAATTTTACCAATGTTTCATTTCTTATAAGTGCCCTCATTGAAATACAATTCTTGCATATTTTATTGGATTTCCAAAAACTAAAACAATCCATGTCTGATTCCACTATCTCATCGTTTTTTAGCTTCAATACTTTCTTCTCAACTGGACTAACAATTCTAGCTTCATCAAACATTTTATTAATTATATCCATATTTTTAAGAAGCTTTACTATTTCGTAGCTGTCTTCAAAACTCATTTTAATCACCTCAAAATCCAATTTTATACTAACATAATCTTAATTATATCAGTATAAAAACACATTTAGCAACAAAGTTTGCCAAATTTCTTATAAATAAAAATATAATTCAACGCAAATATTAATTATGAAAATATATTTTTTTAATAAATACTTACAATATTTAAACTAATTATTAAGTAAACAGGAGGAAAGCTAATGAATAAAATACGTATGGCAGTTATTGGAACTGGAATGGCCTGGGAAAGACTACACTATCCTGCACTGCAGGAACTTGGTGATAAATATGAAATTGTTGCATTGACAAATAGAACTATAGATGATGCTTACAATTTTTCTAATAAAATTGGACTGGATCATTCAAATGTTTATGCCGACTATAACGAAATGCTTAAAAGAAATGATATCGATGTAGTAGATATTTTAGTTCCTATTCAATCCAACTATGAAGTTTCTGAAGCAGTGGCTAAGGCTAAAAAGAATATAATTTGTGAAAAGCCTCTTGCTCCAAATATGGATCAAGCACGTAACTTTGTTGAGATGCCCAAAAAATACGGTATAAAAATTATGATAGCAGAAAACTTCAGGTATAATGAGGAAAACAATAAAATAAAAGAAATAATAAGCCTGGGTAAAATAGGTGATGTCGTATATTTTGTTAAAAATAATATAGCGAATTTTCCTGAAGAAATGAAAAAGGATACTTTTGCTGCCAAAGAATGGAGACAACATCCGGATTTCTTTGGAGGAGCTTTCCTGGATGCATCTGTTCATGATTTAGCAGGATTAAGACACATCTTTGGTAGTGTATCTTGTGTACAGGCTTTCGGAAAACCTCAAAATGAAGATTTCAACCCGTATAAATCAGTAAATTGTAATATATTATTTAAAAACGGTATAATTGGTCAATATTCATATTTCCCTTCAGGTATCGAAACTCAAAAACCTTTAATAGGTCTAAGAATATTTGGTACACTTGGCGAAATATATTTAGAGGAAAAAACCTGTGGAATCATCAATGTTTCTTTTCACAATGGAACTTCTGAACAAATACCATATGCACCAAAAAGAGGTTTTTACAACGAGCTCCTAAATTTTCACAATGCATATAATAATGCAGAAGCTATTTCTGTGACTCCAGAAATAGAATATGGCGATACAAAGATGGTATTTGATATTTTGGAATCTATTTCAAAAAGAGAAATTATCTATGTAGATGAACCGGTGAAACGTGAAAATATTCCTCTAACTCAGGATCAAGATACTTTACATCAATATGTACAGTAAAGATTGAGATTGAGATTAAAAATCCAAAACAAAATTGTTTTGGATTTTTTAATCTTATTTTTATTCTTAATCTACTTTAACTCAAGTATCTCCCTAACTACAGACTTCATATCTTCCTTATCGCATACCATCTTGTGAAGAATTTCTTTTTTATCTAAATCTTTTAATCCAATTGGAACTTTTAAATCACATTCCTTTGATAAAACGTTAATTAAATCAAATTCATCCTTATCTTGAATAGTGCTTTCTCCTAAAATTGCTCCAGCTACGCTTTGATTAAATTTAAATGGACTAGCTGTAGAAACTATAACTGTCCTGGTCATATCTCCTATAGATATGACATATTTATCATATACATCAACGCCAACTGCAGTATGTGTATCACAAACATAATTATACTCATTGTAAATAGATTTTATCGTCTTTAAGGTGTCTTCTTCGTTACAGAATCCTGCCCAAAAGATAGATGAGATTTTATTCTTTGTATCATTATTTACAGAGTATACTCCGTCCTCTCTCAACTCAATCATCCATTTTCTTATAAGATTATCATTATGACCTGTAATTTCATATAATAACCTTTCCAGATTACTTGATATTAAAATATCCATTGAAGGAGATACTGTCTTTTTAAATTCTCTTCTTCTATCGTATATACCTGTATTAATAAAATCTGTAAGCACATTGTTTTCATTTGAAGCACAAATTAACTTGTTAATTGGTAATCCCATTTCTTTAGCATAATATGCAGCTAAAATGTTTCCAAAATTACCTGTAGGAACAACAAAATTGATTTTATCACCAATTTTAATATCTCCTTGTTTTATCAAATCTGCATAAGAAGAAAAATAATATACAATCTGAGGAACAAGTCTCCCCCAATTTATAGA
>CAYYEC010000482.1:0-3325 GCA_964470745.1 uncultured Eubacteriales bacterium
CTGATATTCTTTCACTATCGTAATGGCGCTGAGAATTATTAAAATAACTATAATAACTGAACATATGAAATTTATCCAGTATATGATCTTTGTTACAAGATCAATTACATCCTGTGAGTATTTTACGCTTTCAACTCCATCCAACTTTTCAAATTGTTCAACAAACTCCTGACTATCTTTAGGGTTAATCATTGCTATATCAAAAGAAACCTGCATGATATCTTCAGTATATCCTTCTAATAATTTTTCATTTCCTTCAAACATTTCTCTTACTTCTTCAAAAGCTTCTGCTTTAGTGATCTTATTATAATCTGCAACTTTTAAGTTGTTCTTAATTTTCTGTTCAATGACAGCTTCGCCTTCAGACGTCAATTCAGGTATACAGTAGACGACTATTTCTGGCTGTTCTTTTAAGCTTTTAATATTATAATTTAAATTTATTGCAATAAGCAGAAATACTCCTAGTATTACTAATGAGGCAATAACAATACTTGCAGATGCAAGGGTCATTAATTTATTTTTATAAGTATTTACAATACCTTCTTTTATCATGTGTTTCACAGTTCTAATCTTCATTGCCATAGGATCCTTTCTCTTGGTCTCTCACAATTATTCCTTTGTCTATTGCAATTACTCTTTTTCTCATAGAATCTACAATATGCTTTTCATGAGTTGCAATTACAACAGTAGTTCCTCTTTGATTAATTTCTTCCAGAAGCTTCATAATCTCTTGAGAGGTTTGGGGATCCAAATTTCCTGTGGGTTCATCTGCTATAAGTAAACACGGACTGTTTACAATAGCTCTTGCTAATGCAACTCTTTGCTGCTCACCACCAGATAACTGATTTGGATAAACATTTGCTTTTCTGCTAAGACCTACAAGAGCTAATGCCATTGGAACCTGTCTTCTAATCTCCTTTGGCATTGCTTCAGTAATCTGCATAGCAAATGCTACATTTTCATATACAGTTTTATTCGGTAATAATCTAAAATCCTGAAATACTATGCCAACACTTCTTCTTAAATAAGGTATTTCTTCTCTATCAATTTCATCAACCTGATATCCATTTACATTTATCTCGCCCTCAGTCGCTTCTTCTTCCTTGAGCATAAGTTTTATCAAGGTTGATTTCCCTGACCCACTAGTACCTATTATAAAAACAAACTCGCCCTTACCGATAGTAAAACTTGCATCCTTAACTGCTATAGTACCATTTGAGTATTTCTTTGTAACATTTGTAAATTCAACCACGTATCTACACTCCAACTTAGATTATTTTGTATTAGGATTAGCAAAAATTACATATGCCTATTATTTTCGAGCAAAGATTGATTTATTTGCTTTTTAAACCACCTCCTCATACTTGCTTTTCAATACATAGCTTATGTATTAAAAAAACATCTTTCTAAAAGATATATCGAAAACTCCTTGAAGTATCTTTATAATCTTCACAAAATCTACACATTGTGAGTTTTTTCTAAATATCTTTTAACAAGCATTGCTACTTTAAAGTGTATAGCATCATCAAATTTCCTTAAATCCATGCCTGTCAGTTTTTGTATCTTGTCCAATCTATAAACTAATGTATTTCTATGAACAAATAACTGCCTTGAAGTCTCACTTACATTTAAGTTGTTTTCAAAAAACTTTTGAATAGTTATCATAGTTTCCTTGTCAAATGATTCAAAAGTAATCTCTTCATCAAAAACTTCTTTTAAGAACAGCTTACATAAAGTTGTAGGAAGTTGATATATAAGTCTACCTATCCCTAATTTATTATAATCAATTATTGATTTATCATTTTCAAAGATTTCTCCGACTAATAATGCCATATGCGCTTCTTTATATGATCTGGCAACATCCCTTAAGTTATCAGCAACAGTTCCTATTCCAATTGAAGCTTTTACCATTAATTCAGTATTTAAGGTATCTATAATGACTTTTGCCTTTTTCTTTATTTCGTCATCATCTTCACTTGGTTTTAGCTCCTTAATCAAGGCAGTATTTTCATCATCAACTAATATAACAAAATCCCTCGATTTATTTGGAAATAAGCTTTGTATAACATTAAAAGCATAAATATCTTTAACGCTATCAGTCTTTATTAAGAAAGCTATTCTTTTTCCTTCATAGTCAATATGTAAATCTTTTGCTCTTAACTGAATATCTCCGGGTAAGACATTATCCAATATTATATTTTTTACAAAATTGTGCTTATCAAATTTTTCATCATAATAGGTTTTTATATTTGAAATACTAATAACAAAAAGACTTAAACTATTTATACATTCTTCATTTTGTGATTCAATATAAGCAATGTATTCAAGTTTGTTCTTAATATTTATCTTTTTAAAATAATATTCTCCTTCATTCCAGCTCTGCTCTTTTGAATGAATAAAATCATAATTTATATTAATGCTTTGTCCAACTTTATCTAAGTCATAACATGCAACTATAGTACCAGTATTATCTACAATACCTAGTTTACTCTCTATAACCTCATTAAATTGAAAAATTAAATTTTGAAGTATTTTTGAAGACAAAATAAAATTCCTCCTAAAAATTATATAAACAACCTTATATGTTAAATGTTAACAAATTTTACATTATAAAGTACTTACTTTTAAATTAATTTTAATATTTTGCCTTTTCACAAACATTGGTTGTTAATAATTATTATACACTATAGATTTGAAAATTCAACAAAGTATTTTATGTTAAAGAAAATAAATACTTATTGCTATCCATTCCATTTATTTCTGCTTCATTCATTTTATTGAAAAATAATAAAGAGAAGATGTAAATAAAACATCTTCCCTTTATTATTTTTATATTATTAATTTAAAATTGTTCTTTCAGTTTCTTTATCAAATAAGTGAATTCTATTTGTATCTAATGCAATTTTAATAGTATCTCCAGGTTTAGCTATACTTCTTGGATTAACTCTAGCTGTTAGATTTAATCCTTCAAATGTCATGTATAGATAAGTTTCTGAACCTAGCATTTCTGTAACTTCAACATTACAATCAATAATGCTGTCAGGCATTGATTCAAGGAAAGCTGCTTCATCATGTAGATTTTCAGGTCTGATTCCCATAACTATTTCTTTACCTACATAATCAGTACCTTCTAATTTTTTAGCTTTGCTTTCTGGTAATTTAATTTTGTATTTACCTACATTTAAGAAAATTTCATTATTAGCTTTTTCTACTGCTGCATTGAAGAAGTTCATTTGAGGACTTCCAATAAATCCTGCAACAAACATGTTTACCGGTCTTTCATAAAGAGTTTGTGGTGTATCAACCTGTTGAATCAATCCATCCT
>CAYYEC010000483.1:0-2191 GCA_964470745.1 uncultured Eubacteriales bacterium
ATTATTACCATCATCAATCCATCTCTGAGATGATTTTGTAGGCATTGCAATACCTATTGTTTTTACTTCTGCTTTTGCTGCATCTTTGTTTGTTACCTCGGCTGCTTTTTGACCTGTTCCAGCGCATGCTGCAAGTGATAATACCATCGTAACCACAACCAAAACTACTAATAATTTTCTCATTTTAATTTCCCCTTTCACTTTTTCAATTTATTTACTTTATATCACTAAATTCCACATAGTTATCCCCCCAAATGCATTTTATGGAATAATATGTAAAAATAGTAATCAAATTAATTAAATATATAAAACATTTTAAGACTGTACAAAAAAATCCAAATTACTTTACAATATATCAACTTATAAAATATTTATAACTAAGAAAATTAACTAAGGTCTTACAAAATATTAGTGCAAGGATTATAATAATTTTTATGAACTTCACTATATATCAAATATACAAAAATTTGTTTTATCAATCATTTCAGTGTTCGTTTAGTTTTGTTTACATACAAATATTATCACACCCGAAACATGTTTGCAATACTTTTGCTGAAATTTTATTTAATTTCATATATTTTTTATGCATATTTACCATAAAACATTTGTGTGTCTTTCTTATTTTAATTTCCTTATTGTTTTATTTGCGTTTTCAATCACATATGATCATATACTTACTTTTCTTGAATGGTTAATTGTAATATGAATTTTACTAATGTATAATGATATAGATACGAACTATTTTGAGGAGGATATAATGTTTGGGCCTGAACGTATAATAATCATCAAAATAAAGTTTACTTCTCTAATTAAGGTATTTTTCCCCAAATGCTTCTACTTTTATAATTCTGTCCTTCATATTTTGCAGTGTGCATCAATAAATTAAGAGTAAAAGTATTTACGGTTTTGTTCATTTATTTATGTTTATCGTAAATTCCATTTCGTTTTCATGTATGTTTTATTACGTTTCAAATTTTATTTTTGACCTTTTTTGTACCTAACTATTTGTAATATCATCTATATTAATATATAATATAGATGATAAAACCATTTTATTTACATATAATATTACATTATATGTAAATAAAATGATATTTCACCTTTATTTAGTTATTGATTATAGATTAATTATTCCATGACCACTATTTACAGTAAACACTGGAGGATTTTTATGTTCGCGCCTGAACGAATAAGGATAATAAAAGGAATTCTATTAGATAAAAATTACATAAATGTATCTGACCTAAGTACTTTACTCAACGTATCAGAAGTTACAATTAGGCGTGACTTGGAAAAACTTGAGAAAGAAAAATTTCTTACAAGAACCCACGGTGGAGCAATCATAAATGATATTACAGATGATGATGATGATGACTACGAAGACTTAAATGATGATCCCTACTTTGATGAAAGAATTGAAATAGCTGAAATAGCGTCCCACATGGTTGAAGATGAAGACGTAATATTTTTAAGCAGCGGACTTACAAATATATGTATTGCAAAAAAAATTTTATCAAAAAAAAATATAACTGTATTAACAAATGATTTAAATATTGCTTCTGAGTTATCCTCGAGTAAAGATATAAAAGTAATCATTCCTGGAGGTGATTTAGATGCCAGAACCATGACTTTATCCGGAAAACTTACTATCGAAAACATTAAACACTTTTATGTATCCAAGGCTTTTATTGAAGTTGATGGTGTAAGTTTCCAAAGAGGTTATACAGTACGAAGTATTGAAAAAGCATCGATTATTGAAGAAATGATAAAACTAACAGCCCAATGTATAATTGTGTGTCATTATAAATGCTTTAATCAGATAGCTTTTTCACAAATAGGACCACTTAGTTTATCAAACAAATTGATAACTAATCCTAAAATTTCTGATGAATACAAAAAATACTATTTTGAAAATAATATTCAACTGTTTACATCATTTAATGCATATGAGGGCGGAAAATAAATGAATATACCTATACTTAGATTAGAGAATATCAATAAGAAAATATCCGATTTTTTCGAACTTGATAATATTAACTTCAATTTATATAAAGGTGAAGTTCATGCTATCTTAGGTGAGAATGGATCGGGAAAATCAAGTTTAATGAATATTATTTCCGGATATTTATTAAAGGATAGTGGAAATATATATTCTAATGTTTTTTTTAACATGGGTCTTTCACCAATCGGA
>CAYYEC010000483.1:2201-3321 GCA_964470745.1 uncultured Eubacteriales bacterium
CATTCATTCCTCCTTAGATGCAAAAAATCTGAGTATAATAATGACTCATCAGGAACCAACCTTATTTGAAAATTTTTCAATTGCAGAAAACATTTTTTTTGACAGTCATCCATTGTCGAAAAACAATATTTTTAAAACTATTAATTGGACTAAAATGTATGACGATTGTGATAAACTTTTTAAAAAATTGAAAATTGAATTGAATTGTCGTAGGCTGGTTAAAGGAATTGGACCTGCACAAAAACAGCTAGTAGTAATTGCCAAAGCTTACATTTCAAATGCTCAAATTATTATTATGGATGAACCTACTTCATCTTTTACCGAAAATGAAACTTCTATTTTGTTTAATATTATAAGAGAACTTCAAAGAACAGGAACATCCATAATCTATATTTCTCACCGACTTGAGGAAATTAAACATATATGTGACCGGGTAACAGTTTTAAGGGATGGTCAAATAATAGGAACTGAAAATATTTCAGATTTAGATACTTTTAAAATAATTAATATGATGACAGGTATTGATATTAAAGAACGATATCCTAAGTTAAATGTAAGATTAGGTAGAGAAATATTAAAGGTTTCAAATTTGTCTTCCGGCACAACCTTAAATGATATTAATTTTTCACTTAGAAGAAGAGAAATATTAGGAATTACCGGGCTTGTCGGTTCTGGACGATCAAGAATTGCAAAGTCAATTTTTGGGGATGTGAAAATTGACTCAGGTGAAATTATGTTAGAAGGGAAAAAGATAGAAATAAATTCCCCTTTAGATGCGATAAAAAATGGTTTTGGATATGTGTCTGAAGATAGACAGATAGAAGGCCTGTTTATGTATCTAAATATCTCCAAAAACATTTCTGTATCAAGCCTTCAGAATATCTCTAATGGAAATATAATAGATCTTAATAAAGAAAACATGCTGGCTAATAACTTAATTGACAGGTTAGGTATAAAAATCGGGACTTTATATAATAGTGTGGAAAATCTAAGTGGCGGAAATCAGCAAAAAATTATTCTTGCAAAATGGATGATGTCAAAATCTAAAATATTTATTTTAGATGAACCAACCAGGGGAATTGATATTGCTTCAAAGGTAGATGTATATAATTTAATGAAT
>CAYYEC010000484.1:0-735 GCA_964470745.1 uncultured Eubacteriales bacterium
GTTGATAATTAATATAATTATTTTCTATAAAAATAAATTTATTGATTTGATTAAGAAAGCAACAATTATTAGTTAACAGAAGTTATATTAAGTTTTTTAGCTAGGGAAAAAGGGGATAGCTACAAGGTGGAGGTTTGAGATATGAAAATATTAATTACTACAGATTGTTATTACCCACAAATGAATGGTGTTCAGGCAGTAACACAATATCAAGCTGAGGGTTTAACAAAAAAGGGACACGAGGTAACTGTACTAACTACAAGAATGTCAAAATCTCCTGATAAAGAAGTCTATAACGGAGTAAATATTATTAGATATAATATTTATAATAAACTTGGTTTGCATTTGGGGAATAAAAATGGATACCAAAACCTACTTCTAAATTTATGTAAAACAGTGGACGTTCTTGTAAGTGTAACAACTCAGTCAGCTGTAACGGACTGGAGTCTAAGTGTTTTAAATAAAATTAAATGTGCAAAATTCTTATACATGCACGGTATGCAGGATTTTAAGTGGAAATGGAGTGATTTCACTAATTTTAGAACTTTTGCTACTAAAATTTATAAAGATATACGTTGGCGATGGTATTATATTTATCACAAAAATAATTTAAGAAGATACGATATGACTTCACACCTACATAAGTTTGATACAGCATATCAATTTTTCCAGAAGCATAAACTTGGGAATAATGTAGTTCTAATGAATGCGGCCGACGATGATTTTTTTCAAGAT
>CAYYEC010000484.1:745-1614 GCA_964470745.1 uncultured Eubacteriales bacterium
CAAGGAATGCCATCTAATTATATTATTCATGTTTCTAACTATCATGTAAGAAAGAATCAAGAGCTTGCTATGAAAAGTTTTTATGAAGTAAATACAGATGACTTCAGTTTAGTGTTTATCGGCAGTAAAAAAAATAAGTACTGTAATAAATTGATTAAGCTTAAAGATAAATACGATAAAAAGTATGGGAAAAAAGATATTAAAATATTATATGAAATACCAAGAGAACTTGTATGCAATTACGTTAAAAATGCCAAACTAGCTTTGCTGAGCAGTACTTGGGAAGCTTTCCCGATTTCTCTTATTGAACCAATGGCGTGTTCAATACCTTTTGTAGCAACTGATGTTGGAATTGTAAGATATCTACCAGGTGGGGTTAGTACAAATAAAAAAGATTATTACAAATATTGGATAGAGTTTTTTATAAAGAATAGTGAAGTAAGAGAATCTTATGGACGTATAGCTTATGAATATGCTTTTAAGGAATTAAGAACAGATACACAAATAGATAGACTTGAAAAATTGCTTTATGAAATTGTAAAAAAGAATTATTGAGGTGATTCACTATGTTAGCTAGCGATAATGAGTATAAGCCTAAAAAAGAGCCTATTAAATGGAGATTAACTCAAAAAATCAAAAAATATATAGCTGAAAAAAAACGTGATAAAATTAATCAAGAATTGAGGAATAATTTAGAGAATTGCGAATTTACTATTATTTCAAATAATTGCATAGCTGGTACTATTTATCACGATTTGGGTTTGAGATTTGATACACCAACTATTAACTTGTTTTTTGAAGGTGAAGATTACATTAAGTTTTTAGAGAATCTAAAATATTATTTAGATTTACCAATTATAGCTAAATAT
>CAYYEC010000484.1:1624-3316 GCA_964470745.1 uncultured Eubacteriales bacterium
GTTATACGTACCCAATTGGCTATATCGATGACATTAGAATTCATTTTTTACATTATAAAAGTGAAGAAGAAGTTATTAAAAAATGGAACTCTAGAAAAGAAAGAATTCACTATAATAATATATTTGTAACTATGGTTGATCGTGATGGTGCTGGTAGAAAGGACTTAATTGAGCGTTTTGCTAAGCTACAATATAGAAAAGTATTTTTTGTACATAAACATATTCCATATGATTTTGCTTGTTATATTCCAGGATTTGAGGAACATGGACAAGTTGGAATAATAAATGGTTATCCAGATTTTTCAGGATATAGATATTATGAAAAGTACTTTGATATTATAGATTTTTTGAATAATAAATATACAATAAAGGGCTGAAAAGTATAGTGAAAATGTCTATAATAATATTTTAATCAGTATCCATAAAGGAATATTCACAAATTTATCATCATTAAAATGTAATAAGAGAAGTAACTTGTAAATTAAATACTTAAGTTAATACTAAGGAGTTTTAACTATGGAAGTAAAGACAAAGTTAAAAATACTTATCACTGGCGCTGCTGGCTTTATAGGTTTTCACCTATCACAATTATTGCTAAAAAAAAAATATACTGTAGTTGGTATTGATAACTTATATGATTATTACGATCCAAAATTAAAAGAGGATCGATTAGCATTACTGGGTCAGAATAATAACTTTATATTCCACAAAGTTGATCTTAAGGACAAGCCAGAAGTAGATGGTATATTCAAAACCTATAGACCTTACTATGTTATAAACCTAGCAGCTCAAGCAGGGGTGCGTTACTCTATACAAAACCCTTATGCTTATGTGGATTCAAACTTAATAGGATTTATGAACATTCTAGAGGCTTGTAGAAGCTACCCTGTGAAGCATCTTCTATATGCTTCATCAAGCTCTGTATATGGTGGCAATAAAGTTGCACCATTTTCTACAAATCATAATGTAGATCATCCAGTGAGTCTCTATGCTGCTACCAAAAAGTCTAATGAGCTAATGGCTCATACATATAGTCATCTTTATGGTATTCCAACAACTGGATTGAGGTTTTTTACTGTTTATGGTCCCTGGGGTCGACCTGACATGGCTTACTTTTCATTTACAAGAGATATTTTTGAGGGAAAGCCAATTAAAGTATTCAACCACGGAAAAATGGAGCGGGATTTCACCTACGTTGATGATATTGTGGAAGGTATCTATAAGCTTATTGATAAAGCCCCAGTTGCTAATAAAGAGTGGGATGAAAGCAAAGACAATTTAAGTACAAGCTTTGCACCTTATAAGATTTACAACATTGGAAACAATCAGCCGGTTCAGCTTATGAAGTTTATTAATATTCTTGAAACCAAGATTGGCAAGGAAGCTGAAAAAATATATATGGATATGCAGCCTGGAGACGTATTAAGAACATATGCTGATGTTTCCGACTTAGAGAAGGACATTAACTTTAAACCTGGGACAAGCATTGAAGAAGGACTTGGAAAATTTGTAGATTGGTATAAGGAATATTATAAAGTTGAACTATAATTAATATGTAAATTTAGAATAGGTTTCATAAAGAGAGTAAAGGGGAACGCATAAATGAGAATAACAGTAGCAGGGACAGGATATGTGGGCTTATCTAATGCAGTCCTTCTTGCACAGAACAATGAGGTTATTGCACTAGATATT
>CAYYEC010000485.1:0-3312 GCA_964470745.1 uncultured Eubacteriales bacterium
GGCTATAACTGCGGGTTTACCACTGGATAGCTTATTTATCAAATCAGCATGGTGATTTCTAGACCAAGGCCATCTTCCTATTTTTTCCTGGCTCTTTTCATCGATACCTATGATAATAATCCGGGTGTCTGCAATATCTTTCGTCTGTAGAGTAGAATCCTGCAGGTTGCTTTCAAAAAATTCAAAGCTGTTAAAATATGAAAATACACCAAATATAAATAATATTAAACCAATAAGATAAAGAACTTTTACTTTCAAATTTTGCCTCCAAAAAAATAATAACATATAAATATATATTAGCATTAATCGACGATATCAGCAATTATTTTGACAAAAAACATAAAATTTATTGTTATAGTAGAAAAAATTTTATAAGGTGAAAATTTGTAAAAAAGATTTACATTACATATATGCTGTGATATAATACTTTGGTGTCGAAAATGGACAGTCCGCTATAATATATGATTATATGAATGTCTATGCAGGAGGGAGGAATAATTGTGGATATAATTAAAGCTATTGAGCAAGAACAATTAAAAACTAATTTACCAAGACTTAAAATTGGGGATTATGTTAAAGTTCATGTTAAAGTTAAAGAAGGAAATAGAGAAAGAATTCAGATTTTTGAAGGTACTATTATTGGTATGCGTGGAGAAAGTATTAATGAATCATTTACAGTAAGAAGAATTTCTTATGGATGTGGAGTTGAAAGAGTTTTCCCTATGCATTCTCCTAAGATAGAAAAAATCGATATCGTAAGAAGAGGTAAAGTAAGAAGAGCTAAACTATATTACTTACGTGATAGAGTTGGTAAAGCTGCAAGAGTTAAAGAAGACTTAAGAACAGCAAAGTAGTATCTTGAAAAAAAGGGGACATAATTGTCCCTTTTATTTTTATATAAAATTATAAAGTAAAAATATATGTTGCAAGAAACATGGGTGAGACATATGAATACAAAAAATGATTCATTAGAAAATGAAGAAAAATTACAAAATAATGTGAATGAAATATTACATTGGCTTGAAGCAGCAATTATTGCAATTGCTTTAGCTTTTTTAATCCGGTCATTTATCATAGAGCCTGTTAAGGTAGAGGGAAGCTCTATGGAAAATACCCTTCAAAATAGTGATAGGTTGATTGTCTATAAATTTGGCTATTTAATTGGTGAACCAAAAAGAAAAGATATTATTATTTTGAAGTATCAAGAAGGTATGGTTCAAAATCTTATGTTTTTAAAGAATGTGCCATATTTAAATAAACTGCTGCCCAAAACAAATGAAGTTGATTATGTTAAAAGGGTTATTGGATTACCTGGAGATGAAGTTGATATTAAAAATAATAATGTATATGTTAACGGGGAGAAGCTTGATGAACCTTATGCTAAGGGAATAACTACTACGAGAGGAATGAATTTTCCAATGACAGTCCCAAAGGATAGTGTTTTTGTTTTAGGAGATAATAGAGAACATAGTAGTGATAGCAGAATGATAGGCTTTATTGATTATAAGAAGATAAAAGGAAAAGCAGTTTTAAGGATTTACCCGCTAAAGAGTTTTGGCTCTATATATAAGAACAATTTGGAGGAAAAATGAATATTCAATGGTTTCCGGGGCATATGGCTAAGACCCGGAGAATACTGGCAGAAAATTTGAAATTAATAGATGTTGTTATAGAAATTTTAGATGCAAGAATACCCAAAAGTAGTAAAAATCCTGAGATAGATCAAGTAATTAAGGATAAACCCCGGATTGTGGTTTTGAATAAATGTGATTTAGCTGATGAAAAAGTATCGCAAGAATGGAGTAAATGGTATAGTTCCCGGGGACTTACTAATATTTTTGTAGATGCTATAAAAGGAAAAGGTCTTAACGGAGTTAAATCCCAGCTTAGAAATTTAATGAAGGACAAGTTTGAAAGAGATAAAGAAAAGGGCCGGATATTTAGACCGATAAAAACCATGGTAGTAGGTATACCTAATGTAGGGAAATCAGCTTTTATAAATAAAATTGCTGGTAAAGCAAGTGCAGTTACAGGTGATAAGCCTGGAGTCACAAGGTCAAAACAATGGATTAGAATCAATTCAGAGATTCAATTACTTGATACACCAGGTATTTTATGGCCGAAGTTTGAGGATCAGGAAGTGGGATTTAATCTTGCATTCACTGGAGCAATTAAGGATGATATTATGGATACAGGAGAAGTGGCAGTTAAGCTTTTAGAGGTTTTGTCTCAAAAATATCCTGAATATTTAAGTGAAAGATATAAGCTGGAATCTTTAGAAGGATTAAGTGGATTAGACTTGCTTACACAGGCCGGTAGAAGGAGAGGCTGTATAGTTTCAGGTGGAGAAATTGATTACCATAGAATATCAGCTATTGTTTTAGATGAATTCCGTGGCGGGAAAATAGGGAAAATTTCCCTGGAAAAGCCCGATGATATTGGAGAATTACAATGAATAAAAAGTTAAAAATGAAAGAGATAGAAGAAAATATTAAAGATATGAGTATCGATAGTGCCTTGGATTATTTAAGTTTATTAGGAAATGATTACGGTGTAAGCTTAGCTAAACTAATAGTTAAGTATGAAAAGCGAAAAGAAGTGTTTCTTAAGGAATTAAAAAGACTGAAAGAAATGAGTAAATATGAAGAAGAAGCTTATCTAAATGGCTGTGAATTTATTGCAGGTATCGACGAGGCGGGAAGAGGACCTCTTGTAGGGCCTGTAGTTGCAGCGTGCGTTATCCTTCCTAAAGATATTATAATAGAAAAATTGAATGATTCAAAGAAGCTAAGCGAAAAGGTAAGAGAAAATCTATATGAGATAATTACTGAAAAGGCTGTATCATATGGAGTTGGAATTGTGGATGAAAAATGTATAGATGAAATTAATATTCTGAATGCAACAAAAAAGGCTATGAATCAAGCAATAAGTCAGCTAAACCAACAGCCGGATTTACTGTTAATTGATGCTATTCGTTTAGAGGATTGTAAAATTGAGCAAAAATCTATTATTAAAGGTGATAGCTTAAGTGTTTCAATTGCAGCAGCTTCTATTATTGCAAAAGTTACAAGAGATAGACTGATTAAAGAGATGGATGAAATTTATCCCCAATACAGCTTAGCAAAGAATAAGGGATATGGAACAAAAGAACATATTGAAGCTATTAAAAATTATGGGATTTGTCCTATACATAGGGTAAGCTTTACGAAGAATTTTGTGTAAATTAAACATTATAAATAAATTATTACAGTTCAGATGTAGTGCAAATACTTCCGCTACGGTATCATAGGGTACGGTTCTGCTGATTTCCTT
>CAYYEC010000486.1:0-3301 GCA_964470745.1 uncultured Eubacteriales bacterium
GATTACAGGGTATTGCAAATGAGCTATACGAAGCATCTGAAATTGATGGTGCAAATCTGGTTCAGCAATTCTTCAATATAACATTACCGGGGCTTAAGCCTGTAATAATATATGTTATTACTATCAGTGTTTATGGAGGATATGCAATGTTTGCCGAATCCTACACATTGTGGAATGGACCCAGATCACCAGGTGATATGGGATTGACGATTGTAGGATATATTTATCAGCAAGGCTTTAATGAGAATAATTTAGGATTTGGTTCGACTATAGGTATAGCTCTTTTGGCTATAGTAATGTTAATTAATTTCATTCAACTATCAGTATTTGGATTATTTAAAAAGGAGAGTGACTAAATATGACAGGAAAAATAATCCGGAAAAAAATTGCTTTTATATTTTTAGTATTCTTTCTATTATTGGTTTCTATTTTTGCTCTTGCTCCATTCTTCTTTTTACTAATCTCATCACTTAAACCGGGGGCAGAGCTTATAAAAAACGGAATCAACTTAAATTTTCAATTTGAACTTATGAATTTTGACAACTATAAGCTATTATATTCAGCAAGAGATGCAGCGTATCTTTACTGGTATAGAAACAGCCTGATAATAACTTTTATGTTTACAGTTATGTCACTATTTTTATCTTCACTGGTAGGGTATGGACTTGCAGTTTATGATTTTAAAGGTAAAAAAATTGTGTTTACTATTGTATTGTTAGTTATGATGGTTCCTGTTGAAATACTTATTCTTCCGCTATACAAGCTGACAATAGGTTTGAAAATAATAAATACATATTGGGGTGTAGTTCTTCCGTTTGCTGTATCTGCATTTGCAATATTTTTCTTCAGACAGTATGCTGTAGGGATTCCAAAGGACTTTATTGATTCAGGGAGAATAGACGGATGTACGGAATATGGAATATATTTTAAAATAATGATGCCACTAATGTTACCAGCTTTTGGAGCTATGACAATTCTACAAGCTATGGCAAGCTGGAACAGCTTTGTTTGGCCACTTATCGTTTTACGTGATACAAATATGCTGACAATTCCTATTGGTATTGCATCATTGATTACTCCATATGGGAACAGCTATGATCTGCTCATGTCGGGTTCGGTAATGTCAATTATACCAATTGTAATTGTATTCTTATTCAATCAAAAAGCATTTATCTCAGGATTAACTGTTGGTGGAGTAAAAGGATAAGTAATGAAATATGATAATTACTAATTTTGCAAAATATTATACTTGAAAATGGCAGGATTCTATTTTTTGCTGTATTCAAGTATTATTATTTTTGTGATACAATTGTATTTAAAAAGAGATTTCGTTCAAATAAGACAGATAAAATTTTATTTTCCAATAATCAATTTTTAGGAGCTTTATGAACTGAATCTCCTAAAACTATTTATCCCTAAAGGGGAGTAAAAACTATTATGAAGTTAAGATTACGTAGCCCTAAATATTATTTCAGAAATATAATAAAAGTTGTCATAAAATTAGAAAACCTGTTTAGGAATATTCATATCCAGTCAAGGCTGATACTGTTGTTTCTGATATTTACGTTAATACCTTTGATTATTACCGGCTTTTTTTCATTTAAAGAGTCAACCAGAGCAATAGAATCAAAAATAAGTACATATTCGGTTCAAATAATAAATCAAATAGTTGCAAACATGCAAAGAGAAATAACCAGACTTGAAAATGACAGTGTTGAAATAGCCTTTTCGGATAAGCTTCAGAACTTGCTTCTCGATTATAAAAATATGACCGAATGGGAAATAAACAATACTCAGGATGCTATGAAAGAGGATTTGGTAAAAAAATTTACTTTTCTTCACGATGTTTCCGATGTATTGATATATTCAACAGAAGGAAATAAATTTATAGCTTACGGAGATAACGGCTTTAAATTAAATTTTAAGAAGGAATATATTGACGATCTTTTAAATAGAATTTATGCAAATGAAGGAACTCCGGTTTGGGAGGCTGTAAACGAGGATACCGAGGAGCATCTTACCAAACATGCTACAGAATCAAGTACACAGAGAAAAAGTGATGGAATTATTATTGGAAGAGCTGTAAAATCTCTAAGTAATGGAGATATAATCGGTGCCTTGATAATTAGAACAAATGAGAGGTTCTTTTCAAATATTTATATAGATGCTGATATAGGCCAAGGTGCAGATATATTTGTTATAGATCAGGATGGGGTAGTAGTTTCAAGCAGGAGTGCTGACTTACCCATAGCTAAAAAATATAAAGATAAAATCTTTGTAAATAAAATAGATTATTTAAATAATAATCAAGAAAATATATTTAATTATACAATTGATAATAAAGAATGCCTTGTTACATTTGTACCTATCACAAAAGCTAATTGGTTTGTAATAAACACTATACCATTTGACTATTTAAATTATGAATCAAATAGAATTAGAAGAAATATTGTTTTACTGGCTATCGGATGCTTCTTTTTAGCAGTCATATTATCCTATTTCTTTTCAAGAAGTATATCTTTACCTTTGAAAAAATTGATTTATGCTATGGACGAGGCCAAACGAGGAAATTTGATGGTAAGCATTGAGGAAAACAGGCAGGATGAGATAGGAGAGGTAACGGAAAATTTCAATATAATGCTTAATGAAATAAAAGAGCTGATGCAAAGTGTAAAAAGAGAAGAAAAACAAAAGAGAAGGGCTGAATTTAAAGCTCTTCAGGCACAGATTAATCCACATTTTCTTTCAAATACATTAAACACTGTTAAGTGGCTCGCTAATATACAGAAGGCAGAAAATATAGAAAATATCATTACTTCCTTGATAAAGCTGCTTCATGAAAGCATAGGAAAAGGAGATAATTTTATATATATTAAGGACGAGATTGAATATCTTAAAAACTATATTAACATTCAGGAGTTTAGGTATTATAATAAATTTAAGGTGAATTTTGAGATAGAAGAGGAAATACTGAATTATAAAATTTTAAAGTTTTTATTACAGCCTGTAATTGAGAATTCACTTATACATGGTATTGAACCTATGGACGGACAAGGGACTATAATAGTAAAAGGGTATTTATACGATGGGGATATCAAAATAACCGTTACGGATAGTGGTGTCGGGATTCCTGAAAATAAACTTGATAGTATATTAAATGGTGGCAGTAATTTGAGTAAATCCCAATTTAGCGGAATAGGAATAAAAAATGTTAATGAAAGAATAAAAATGAACTTCGGAGAAAAATACGGATTGAATATCCAGAGCGTTGAAAATTTGTATACAACTGTAGAAATAACTC
>CAYYEC010000487.1:0-3288 GCA_964470745.1 uncultured Eubacteriales bacterium
AAACAAGGTCAAGCAGTAAATAAAAGTGATTTAGAGCCTGGTGACCTGGTTTTTTTTGATACTGATGGTGGGCATGACTATATTAATCACGTAGGAATGTATGTAGGTTCGGGGAAATTTATACAAGCTTCAAGCGGCAAAAGTTCGCATAGCGTTGTTATTAGTGATATGTCGTCTGGATTTTATTCTAATTCATTTATGAAAGCAAAAAGAGTTATAAAATAATAATACATAAAAAGAACAATAGCTTTTAGCTATTGTTCTTTTTATGTATTATTATTTTATAACTTTAAAGTTTTAACTTACTTTGTATTTTCAAAAACAAGTTTGCACTTATCTGCTCTATATTTTGTAGTTATATATTCTACTGTCTGTCCACTTTTTGAATATAAAACGTTATTTATTTTAATAAGAGGTTGTCCAGGCTGAACCATTAAAAAATTTGCTTCACTTTGGTTTGTATATATGATTTCAAGTGAACTCTTGGAACGTGTAGGAACTAATGGGTATTTCCCTCTTAAAATCTCGTGAGAAGGTTTTTTTGCCTCTAAGTCATCACAAATGCTCGGAAACAAATTTAATGGTATATATGACATATTCATTGAAAAAACTTCTTCATTTTGGGATGTCAAGTAAATAACCTCAGCAAAATCAATACTTTGATTATATGGAATATCAAATATTTCCGACAATTTTCTTTGTTCTTTAGAAGTTACAATATTTATTGATATAATATTCATTTCTCCTGGAACTTGATTATCTAATATAGAATCAGTAAATCCAGAATAATTCTTTATATCAATCATAGATTTTGATTTGGCTACAAAAGTCCCTTTACCTTTTTTCTTATAAAGACAGCCATTGTTTGTTAACTCACTTATGGCTTGACGTACAGTAGGTCTACTAATTTCATACCTTTCACATAATTCTTGTTCTGAAGGTATTTTCTCTTCTTCTGGATATTCACCACTATCAATTTTTTCAAGAATTAAGTTTTTTAATTGGCAATAAAGTGGAACACTACTATACTTGTTTATCAATGCAACTTCCCCCTAATAAAAAAAAATTAACTTTTCGCTATTTTTATCTATATAAAAACTACTAAAGCTCTGTAATGATATCATAACATAATAACAGCATTACTTATTTTATAACAAAATCTAGCATTTTTCAACACATTTATATTATATAAATTATATTATTATTTTAGAATAGGACTGTAGTACTAAAGTGATCTATTTATTCAAATAGTATAACAGTACTAATGTTATTTAAATTCAAATAGTATTGTGGTACTAAAAGTAATTTAAAGACTAGTGGTCTGTAATGAATATTGTTTAGGTTATACAGACCTCTAGCCTTTGGAACTTATAAAATTTAATCAGAAAATCATACTTTTAATTCAACATCTATATCATCAAATTTATTGCTATCCAAAATTGGTTTTATTTGAAGAGTGATATATTCTTCAACTTGTTCTGGTGATCTTCCAATATAATTTTTTGGCTCTAATACAGAATTTAATTCTTCTATACTTAATCCAAAATCTTTATCACTTGCAATTCTTTCAATTAAATCATTTTTTCTACCTTCAACCTTTACTTCCCTTGCAGCATCCATTGAATGAACCCTTATTTTTTCATGAAGGTCCTGTCTATCTCCCCCACGTTTCACAGCTTCCATTAAAATGTTTTCTGTAGCCATGAAAGGAAGCTCTTCCATGATGCGTTTGTTTATTATCTTAGAATATACTACCAATCCTTCTGAAACGTTTATATATATATTTAGTATTGCATCTACGGCTAAAAACCCTTCTGGTATACTTATACGTTTATTTGCAGAATCGTCAAGTGTCCTTTCAAACCACTGAGTAGATGCCGTTATAGCAGGATTTAAGGAATCAACTATAACATACCTTGCTAAAGAAGAAATTCTTTCTGATCTCATAGGATTTCTCTTGTATGCCATAGCTGATGAACCAATTTGGTTCTTTTCAAAGGGTTCCTCAATTTCTTTCATACTTTGAAGTAATCTAATATCATTACTAAATTTATACGCACTTTGAGAAATACTGCTTAAAACATTTAAAACTCTTGAGTCAAGCTTTCTAGAATAAGTCTGCCCTGAAACTGCAAAAACATCACTGAATCCCATTTTTTCTGCAATTAATCTTTCCAGCTTCTTAACCTTTTCATGGTCTCCATCAAAAAGACTTAAAAAACTAGCCTGAGTTCCAGTAGTACCTTTATTACCTAATAGCTTCATACTTGAAAGAACAAAGTCAATTTCTTCTAAATCCATTTGAAGATCTTGAATCCAGAGGCATGCCCTCTTCCCTACAGTTACTAATTGTGCAGGTTGATAATGTGTAAACCCCATTGTAGGAAGATCTTTATATTTCAAAGCAAAATCTGTTAGCTTGCTAATAACAGAGATAAGTTTTTTTCTTACAAGCTTTAAAGCCTCTGTCATTATAATAATATCAGTATTATCACCTACATAGCAGGAAGTTGCCCCTAAATGTATTATACCTCTTGCTTTATCACATTGTTCACCATAGGCATGAACATGAGCCATTACATCATGTCTAACTTCTTTTTCTTTCTTTGCTGCAGTATCATAATTAATATCATCTTTAAACTGTTTTAATTGTTCTATTTGCTCTTTGGTTATATTTAGTCCCAGTTCCTTTTCAGATTCTGCTAGAGCAATCCAAAGTCTTCTCCATGTTTTAAATTTTGTATCAGGTGAAAAAATCTCTTGCATCTCTTTGCTTGCATATCTCGCATTGAATGGACTTTCATATGTATTTTTCATTCGGTTAAACCTCCTATATGTTATATATTTAGAAAGAAAATATAGACTTATTCGAATCTTTCCATTTATTTATTCTTCAAAAAATAGTTTGAAGTAACAATTTATTAGAATTACAACTTTAATATTATACATTAAATAATATATTTATACAAATTGATATTTGTTTATTTTTATTGTACCCAAAGAATTTGAAAAAAAGTGCGAGATATATAATCTCGCATAGATATTTATGAATATGAGATTGACTTAGGTACATTACATACCTAATTTAATTATATTACTGTACTATAAACAAATCAAGTATAATCTACTTATTTCTCAATATAAATTTTATCCATACTTACCAATTGTACACAAATACATAGAATTTCTATAGCAATCTCCAGTTCATCTAAAGTTGGAAGAGTTGGAGCAATCCTTATATTTCTATCTCTCGGGTCTTTACCATAAGGATATGTTGCACCAGCATTT
>CAYYEC010000488.1:0-3282 GCA_964470745.1 uncultured Eubacteriales bacterium
CGACCTCCCATATCAATTAGTGAAGCATTTAATGCATGCCCTGCTCCACCATCAAAAACTATACGGGCAGGGTCAGCTTTTCCGCCAATTCCAAGTGGGTGGACTTCAATGCGTGGACGAGTAGCTGCTACTGTTGGACAAACTTCAAGCATATGTGCTCCAAGAACCAATTCATTACCTGGTTCAAAATGGTATGTATAGTCTTCCATGAAAGATGTTCCTTTTCCATTAGCCATTATTTTCATAAGACGAACTAATGCTGACGTTTTCCAATCACCTTCACCACCAAATCCATAACCTGCTTCCATAAGTCTTTGAACAGCTAATCCAGGTAATTGTTTTAATCCATGAAGATCTTCAAAGGTAGTAGTAAAAGCTCCATATCCACCTTCCTGCAAGAAAGCCTTCATACCCAATTCAATACGAGCCTGTTCGCGGATTGCATCGCGGGCAGGTCCATTTTCTCTGGCTGCTTCAGCTATATCATATAATGTAGCATATTCTTCCATTAATTTATCTACTTCACTATCTGATATTTCATTAACTCTTTTTACTAAGTCGCCAACACCATAACCATTTATTGACCACCCGAATTTAATTTGAGCTTCAACTTTATCTCCTTCTGTAACTGCAACATGACGCATATTGTCACCAAATCTTGCAATTTTAAGCTGGTGTCCTTCTGAATATGCAACTGCTGATGCCATCCATGCTCCTATTCTGCTTCTTACTTCAGTATCTTGCCAATGCCCTACAACTACTTTTCTGGCAATTCGCATACGAGCGCCGATAAAACCATACTCACGGTCTCCATGAGCAGATTGGTTTAAATTCATGAAATCCATATCTATAGTTTCCCAGGGAATATCACGGTTATATTGAGTATGAAGATGAAGTATTGGCTTGCGTAATTCTGATAATCCAGCTATCCACATCTTTGCAGGTGAAAATGTATGCATCCATGTGATAAGTCCTGCACAATCATCATCAGAATTAGCTTCTATACAAAGCTTTCTAATTTCATCAGGAGTTGTAAGTACAGGTTTAAAAATCACTTTATAAGGAATCGCTGAATCATCATCCAATCCTTTAGTAATTTCCTGTGAATGTGCATCAACCTGCTTTAGCGTTTCTGGGCCATAAAGGTGCTGGCTTCCGGTAACAAACCAAAATTCAAGATTTCTTTGTTTCATAAATTTAGCCTCCTCAATTATTTGATTAATTTACTTATGTTTGATTAAATATAGTTTTTACAATTTAAAATATATATTATAACTTGTACGTACAAGTTATAATATATATTTTACAATTTTTTAGCTTAAATCGCAATGTATTTTTGCAAATAATTTAATATATTTTTCAAATAATTATTCAACATAAGTGTATTAACTTTATTAATTACTTTTACATAATAATTTGAATATAATATTTACTTCTATATTTTTTGTAATAAACATTTTACATTTCTTATTTAATATTGCAAAATAATATACCTCTGTTTATATGTTGCATATTTCTTCCATGTGACGTCTTTAATGCAACATATATATTCGATTTTAATGTTATATTTATAGTTAATCGGGTAAGTAAATAAATATTACTTTTTATCAACTAGAATTATTTATGATAGGAGAATTATTTATGATAGGAGAATGGGTTTGGAGTAAGCAAATTGAAACAGGAGTAAAGGAAATTGACAACCAACATATATATTTATTGAATAAAATTAATAATTTCAATAAACAAATATCTGTAAATGTTAGTGCTATTGAAGAAACAATTGGATATTTAGAAAAATATATTTCTGATCATTTTCAAATAGAAGAATGGCTGCAAAGGAAATATAAATATCCTGATTATGAACATCACAAAAAAATGCATAAAATATTTATAGATAATATTCATCAGTTAAAAACGCAACTTTCCTCTCAAGAAAGTTCATTACTACTCTATTCAGATTTATCACAACTTATAAATGAGTGGCTTGTTGAGCATATAGGTATTGAAGATATGAAATTAGCAGACTATATTAATACTATAGATTAAAATCTATTATCCAACTCATGGGCTTAATGCCCACGAGTTTTTATTTTTGGTTTCTTTTAGTAAAATACGAAGCCTCAGTGGGTAACTTCCTTTACATCAAAATTATATCCTTGTTTTTCCAGAGACTCTTTAACTTTGGGCATAATTTCACTAATATTATCAATAACCTTACTCATATTTAGAGTAGTCATATCATTTATATTTATCAAGCCAAATCCACACTGCTTTATTATTTCCTTCATTATTTCCTCATTCTCCGGATCAAAACCAAGGTTTTTAATTTTCGTTTTAAAATAGTTCATTTGCCTTTCTGTAGCCTTTTTGGGTGGATTTTGAATATCTTTCTTTTTATTTTCCTGTTCATTCGATATAGCATTTTGAACTCTATTAAATTCTTCATCAAGTAATCTTGCTTCATGTGGGTGAAGCCAATCATTTTCCCCCATTAGTTTTCTTATTACACGGTCGCAAGCTCCTGTTATGGTTTTTTCCATACCAAATTCCTTGTCGTCTAAAATCTCTTTACCTATCTGAAATTTCTCCCAATCATTAAGTTCAAGGTCTATATTAGATTTTACAACTTTTTTATTCTTATTTTTAATTACTTTCCCACCTTCATCTTTTAGAATATTCTTCTCTTCTATTTTGTCTGATATATATTTCTGATATCTATTGAAATAATCTATATATTTTCCGTCAATAATAACCTGCCCTGAATAAATATCTCTACCTTTAACCTTTACTATATAAGCTGGAAGATAAACTTCGCCTATGCCAGGAAACTCTATACTACTTTCCTTTAGAACATCAATATCTATATCCTCAATTGAAATTCCCTTTTCCTTGGCTTTCTTAAAAAGTCCTTCTGCTTTCATTCTCAATTCTCCGCTTATTCCTTTATAAAAATCCTTATTAGTACTATATACGACATCAGAACCTCTATTATCATTTTCATTTATAATGTTATTTTTCAAATCATTTTCCATTTTATAAAATCTCCTTCTATATATATCGCACAAAAGATTTGGCATTTTATTTTTGCTACTTATATAAAATCATTAGTTTTATTATTTGAAAAATAACTATAAATTACAATAAGTAAATTTTTAATAATCTGTTAATCATAGTACTATATTAAAATCAATAAGTATGTTGCAGTACATCCAGAAAATGTATACTTCAAAAAAGTTTCAAAGCACTTACTATATTCCTACTACTAAATGGGGACATCCTTCA
>CAYYEC010000489.1:0-3272 GCA_964470745.1 uncultured Eubacteriales bacterium
GGTGCTTGGAAAATTAAGTTCCGGAATGTTTGAATTTTATCTTGCCAAAAACACTTCTGGTGCGATTTTAAAAATACGAAGGTATAACCCTATGTACTTATTAGAACAATCCGCTCAAAATGACCATATTTATGCGTTACAGGATATGGGGGAAAAAATAACCGCTTAACTATTTCAATTTTGTGGGTAGTAAATAATACGATTGATTCTATACAAACGGTTTATGAGCCTTATAGAGCCTTACAGGGCTATGTGTGGGGCGGGAATAGTTATAATGTTAAGTTATTATGTCTATTCAAAGGATAAAGAGAAAGGTCTCAATAGTTATCCCTATCAAGACCCAATTTTATAAAACTACTAGGCTTCCTTATATCATTGTATCTGAAATACTGTTATGCGTTACGTATTTATGTGTCAAAATTGATATTCGTATAGATGTTTATAACAAAATCAGTCTCTCTTATTGATTTCATAAAGTTTTTAATACTTTCTACATAAGATACTCCTCTTTTGTCTCTTTTTAAATTCATACCTATTGATTTAAAATAATTATCTATTTCATTAGCAATTTCTTCGTCTTTCCAACAATAAGATAAAAAAATAGTTTTATCGGTTTGCATACTGTTCCCCCACTAAAAATAAAATTTAAGGTACAAAAAATCATTAACTTTGTAATTGTATGAAAGGAAGATTTTTTATTCAATACTTTACTCAATACCTCAGCAAATCTTTTGTCACTCTCACCAGCATAGCTGGTGGTTAGCTATATGTCAATTATTATATTTTTCTATCTTTCCACTTGCTCTATAAACTCTATCTATTTTTTCACGAACTTCTAAATCGAATAAAGCAGTTCCCCAGTTTTTTGATTTTGATATTGACTCTATAGTACTCTTATCCATAGATGTATTTTTAAAATTTGTTTTATTCAATGATGATTCTGAAAAATCTACATTTTTAAAATCTGTATTTTCAAAATTAACATATCCTAAAATAGCCTTGGAAAAGCTTACATTTTTAAGTTTACTCTTCTCAAATTTCGCACTCCCTAAACTGGCTTCTTCAAAAGAGATATTCTCTAAAGAAAGCTCATTAAATATGGCAGTATCAAGTGCAGCTCCTTTCATCTTATAACCTTTATGTATAAGTAAATATGCACAATTTCCAATAGAATATGGAGTTGTATATATTCTCTCATTAATATTTTTTATAAAAATACTTTTCTTAAGAATATCTATATCACTTTTTGTAATCATTTCAAGCAAAAATTCGTAAATTACTTTACTTTTTATAAATCCCCTTAAATAGTCTAATCCTTCAACTTGTTTTGAGCTAATATTTTTATGGAAATATCTAGCTACAAAATATTCCATAAATGATTTATGTACAAATGAATATTCTCCACTATTTTGTTTTCTTTTTAAAAAGTTTGATGTCCTAACATCACTTTCAAAGATATCTAAATCTGTTGGTGTCTTAATTCTTTGTCCAAAATAGTTTGTAATATATCTTGGTAATGCATCCCAATTTACTGAGTAGCTTTGAGAAGTATAAAAATGTAATGCAAGTTGTTCACAAAAAAATAATCTATCCTCAGTATGCAAAGCTTTTCTCCATCTGTCCCGCTTTAGCCACCTGTTTGTAAAAGTTTTGTATATTTCAGGTCTATTTATTGGTTTTCCAGTCTGAATTATCTCAGGTAAAGTTTCAACAATCATATTTAAAAGTATTGGAATTTCAGACAAATATTGTAGGTGGAATTGGTATGTTTATTTGGACAAATATTATTATAAAAAATCAAAGATATTGTATGTATTAATTATTGTTTTTTTATATGACTCCCAATCTTCTTTGAAATAAGCTTTTAGAAATTCATTGATATCTTTTTCTTTAAAACTATTTAAAAATAAAATTTGAAATCCAGAACGCCCTTCAACGTTTGAGTATAAATCCGCATTTTCACTATGTATATCAATAACTTGTTCATGATTTTTGAAATAATGCGTACGACAACTTAATATTAGTTTTGAGTTTTCACATGCTAATGTACTTAATTCGTTAAAATGCTCTTGGATAGTTCCATCAATAACCTTATCAACCATTTCATCAAAACCATCTAAAATAATTAAAAATTTACCTTTTCGATTCAATTCTTGAAATTTTGCAAAGTCAATTTTTAATCCATATTCATTTACTAGTATATCTGTAATTAACTGTCTGCTCCGAGGTGCATGTTTGAAACCTTTAAGTTCAATAAAAATTGGAATTCTGTTGTCTTGTGGATTATTCAAATATTCTTTTGCTTGTGTCCAGGCTAATCGTTTTAATGTAGTTGATTTACCTGTACCGTAATTTCCAAGTAAAGTAATATGTGTTCCTTCCTTATTTAACCACTCTATTAGATATTTATCAAGTTTCCCAATCTCATTATTTGTTTCGTTTTTTGCAGTTAGTGATAAATATTTTTTCATTTTTATTAAATCATTCTTTTCATAATAATCTATCCACTGTTCTAAATAAGGTGAAAAGTCTAATATTTTCCTTTTTAGTTCATTTAAAGTCAGTAATTTTATATTAGAATCTCTTGCAGCGATATGTCCATCTTGTGTAAAACCTTTAGAAGCAATAATAATTCCTTGGTCAATTTTATGTCCTATTTTCATAGTCGTAAAATCTCCAATACACTTTCTTACATGTTCTGCGGAAACATTATTTGTAAAGTTCTTTGAATCTATTGCATATTTATTTACTATACCGTCATTTGTCATTAATTCAACATATACATCTACTTGAATTCCTGATATATTAACATTTTGCTTAACTTGAACAACGCCATCAATTTCACTATAAAGACTGGCTACTTCGTCTTCTAATTTTTTACCTATCTGAGTAGTATTTTTCATTTTTCCCCCTTTTTAAAATTTGTATATAATCAAATTATAAAAAGATTATACTACATTTTTAAACTAATAAAAATAGTATGAATTAAAATGTTTTATTAATAAATTACGCTAATATTTCTTCTTAATATATTCAAATACTGCTTTATAATGTACTTGTAAATATTAGGTCAAAAATACTTGAACATTTAAATATTTATTCTTATATTACAAAAGAAATACAATAAAATGTAACAAATTAATATAATTCTATTACATTCAAATAACTGTTGTGCGTTGCGTTGCGTTGCTTTGCTTTGTTGCCGTCCTCGATTGTTGATTGACAGCTTTTCCAGTTTGCATTCTACAAAAAAGTTTACGGCTGTGCTTTCA
>CAYYEC010000490.1:0-240 GCA_964470745.1 uncultured Eubacteriales bacterium
TATGAATACAATGCAGCAGGGTTAAGGACAAAGAAGATTGATACAGCTGCCGAAAGAACATACTATTACTATTATGATGGTAACAAACTATCCTATATAACCAATGGCAGTAATGGTATAAAATATTTCTTCACAAGGGATGCAAATGGCAACCTGCTAAATATGATTGACTATACCACCTCACCGGCAAAGACTTACTGGTATGTATTTGATGGTCACGGCAGTGTTGTGGGAATGGTT
>CAYYEC010000490.1:250-3265 GCA_964470745.1 uncultured Eubacteriales bacterium
GATAAAGATGGTAATAAAGTGGTATCATATGAGTATGATGCATGGGGTAATATAGAGAGTTCAACAGGTTCAGTATATACAGGTGATGGAGTAAGGCTTGATATTGCTAACCCATTCAGGTATTCAAATTACTTCTATGATGAGGAAACTGACTTTTATTATCTGAAGGCAAGGTATTATGACCCTGATTTGGGTAGGTTTTTGACCAGGGATGCGGTATTGAGTAGTAATTTATATGTGTATTGTGTTAATAATCCTGTTATGTTTATTGACCCAGATGGCAGCTTTTTTATGCTTGTTACAGGAGCCATTGGACTTGTTGGTGGAGCAATTGTTGGTGGCATTATAGCAGCTAAAACTGGCAAAAATATATGGGCTGGAGCAGCTATAGGTGCAGCAGTTGGAGGAGCTATAGGTTTAACATGTGGAGCGGCTGCCGCATATATTGCAGCAGGAAGTGCAACTGCTTCAACTGCGGCTGTATTAGTTGGAGCAAGACTTATGGTAGCAGGAGCAATGACAACAGGGTATGCATCATTTCAAGCATTTAAAAAAGCAGTTGGACGAGCAGGAGATGGTAAGGCATGGCATCATATTGTTGAACAATCATCATCAAATATTAATAGATTTGGTGCACAAATGATACACAATGCCAGAAATATAGTTAATATATCACATGGCGCTGGACAACTACACAACAGAATAAGTGGTTATTATTCTTCCATTCAGAATTTTACTAATGGAATGACTGTTAGATCATGGCTGCAAACGAAGGATTTCAATTTTCAATATAACTTTGGATTAGAAACATTAACTAGATTTGCAAAAGAGTTAGGTGCAATTATAGAATATGCAAAATGAGGAGGCATAAAGTGAGTACACTTAAAAATTTAATAGAAAAATATATAAAGTCAGTTATAATTCATGGCAAAGAAAGTTGGAGTGGTGACAATAAAATAGCTAATAAGCATTTTAAAGCTTATACAAAGTGCTTTGTTGAAATATGTAAGTATGGGAATGAAGGCGAAGAATCTTTAAAAGAACTATTAAGTCATGAGAGTCACTTTGTTAGATACAGTGCAGCGTACCACATGCTTCCTTTTGATTCAGATACGAGTATCAAGATGCTTAAAAAGTGTAAAAGTGAACCAGATGGAGTCGGTTTTAATGCAAAAACCACATTATCGGAGTGGAAAAGTGGTAATCTGAGGTTTCCTGTTGATAGGGATGGTAAGATAGCATATGTTACTGTTGACGAATTTATTGCTATGGTAAATAAATATATCGGATTTACTGAGTGAGCCAAATGGAGACGGTTCTCAGCATACTGGAAGCAAGGGGACGGTTCTTATGCTTTCTATTCCAAATGTATGAATACTAAAACTGGACATGAAAATAAATGCAAGGTATAATAAGTATAGTCATTTTACCTAAAAGCAACAGCAAGTATATTAAACGCACAAATGATTCTATATCAAATTAATATTGATGTTTGTTCGTTTAATGAGTTTTATAGGTGTAGATTTCGCGTAAGTTAAATTAAAATGCAGAATCATTTATGCGAAATCTATACTATGAAAATAACATATGTTGTATATAGATAAATTTGATGTTGTCATGTTAAAGAGAAAATTATAAAAATTTGGAGGAGAGTCCTAATGAGATTAATTTTCGTCCAAGTCATATCTATAATAATTATAGGTCTTTTACTTATTTCCATTACAGGATGTAGGGAAAGCCGATTTTTATATAAAAATGATAATGCTATAGACCTGTATTCAGATATGGAGGAAAAATCCAAAGAGGATAAAAAGGAGCCAGTTACATTATCTATAGGTATGGCTTATCTTTGGGTTGGATGGGGAGGATTTAAGGATATAACCGACAAATACCAGAAAGAATCAGGTAATATAATAGAAATACAGGCAATTGATGATGATCAGGTTGACCAGCTTATTATGGCCAGAATTGCATCGGGAGATGTATGGGATATCATTATAAGATTTCCTGGAGCAATTGGTGCCAAATATAATCCACCTGCAAATTTTGTAGATCTATCTGATGAGGAGTGGGTCTCAAGGGTTGTTGAAGCCCGGCTGCCTTCCATGACATATAATGGTAAAGTTTACTGTGCTCCGTTTTCAGGTGGTACGGGAGTTGGAATTATTTATAACAAAAAAATTTTAAAAGATCTGGGAATAAAAGTACCGGTTACTTATGAAGAGTTTGACAAAGCCTGTGAAATTATAAAGGGTAATAATATTACACCTATTTATATGGCTGCAAAAGATAGTTGGCCTACTGTGCAGATAATTGGCAGTGAATTTGCTCAAATGTGGAATAGAGACAAGTTATTAATGGATAAGCTCAACAGAAATGAAATAACCTGGTCTGAGGCAGGATTGGTAGAATATCTTCAGAGAATTGATAAATATATAAAAAAAGGATATTTTAATAAGGATATGGCCACAGCCACTTATGATATGCAGGTCAAGGCCCTTGCAGAAGGTAAGGCTGCAATAGCATTTCAAGGCTCTTGGATGGGGCAGGAAATGGAAGAAAGATATCCTGGATCAACAGCAGAAATAGGCGAATTGGGAGGATTCTCTCAAGATGGAAATATTGCTTATGAGGTTGGTTGGGAAGGCGGTATTTTTGTTTCCAATAAAAGTAAGCATATAGATACTGCTAAAGATTTTGTGAATTTTTGGTGCCAGCCTAAGCAGCTAGATTACTTTTACGAGAGAAGAGCTTCAATTGCATCCTTCAAGGGTGTAAAGGTGGGAAAGCTTGATGGTGCTACAGCAGATGTTGTTGCTGCAGTAAATTCTGAGAGGGTCAACTCCCATTGGAATGATGTTTATGTAATTCCTTACTCAGAAGATTTTAATTCAATACTGTCTGAATTATTATTTCAAAGGAAGACTCCCGAAGAAGTGGCGGATGCCTGGGATATGTATTGTAAAAAAATAGGAAGACAAATGAATTTTGCAGGATTTTAGGTTAGGGTAAATA
>CAYYEC010000491.1:0-3262 GCA_964470745.1 uncultured Eubacteriales bacterium
TCATCATACGAGGTTACTTCAGCACGTATGAATCCACGCTCTATGTCAGAATGAATTTTACCCGCAGCCTGAGGAGCTTTTGTGCCTTTCTTTATGGTCCATGCTTTTGATTCCATAGGTCCTGTAGTGAAAAAGCTAATCAAACCTAAAAGATGATAGCTTGTTCTTATGAGCTTATCAAGTCCTGATTCTTTAAGTCCAAGCTCTTTAAGAAATTCTTGTTTTTCATTATCTTCAAATGTTGAAATTTCCTCTTCTATTTTGCCGCATACAACAATTACTTCAGAATTATCCAGAGAAGCATGCTCTTTAACCACATTTATATATTTATTGGATTCAGGACTGATTATAGAATCCTCATCAACATTTGCTACATAAAGCACAGGCTTTGCTGTTATTAGGTTGAAGGTTTTAAGAAGTTTTGATTCATCATCGGTAAAATCCAAATACCTTGCCGGCTTTTCACTTTCAAAAGCCGTTATTAGTTTCTTAATAAGTTCCAATTCAGGCAGCAAAGATTTATCGTTTTTAGCCATCTTTGAAAATTTATCGAATCTTTTGCTCATAACTTCTAAATCAGCAAGTATTAGTTCTAATTCAATAATTTCTATATCTCGTTTTGGATCTACTGTATTTTCCACATGAATTACATTTTCATCATCAAAACATCTGACTACATGAACTACCGCCTCTACTTCTCTTATATGAGAGAGAAATTTATTTCCTAAACCTTCACCTTTGCTGGCACCTTTAACTAAGCCGGCTATGTCGAAAAATTCTATAACTGCAGGTACTGTTTTACCTGAATTACTCAGTTTAGTCAAAAAATCCAGTCTATTGTCAGGAACATTTACAACGCCTACATTAGGTTCAATGGTACAAAACGGATAATTGGCTGAGTCTGCTCCAGCTGATGTTATTGCATTAAATAATGTGCTTTTACCTACATTAGGAAGTCCTACTATACCTAATTTCATTTTATCGTCCTTTCATTTCCATACAATCCTATGATTGCTAATCCAATTTTTATTCCTAAACATTATATAATATAAAAAAACAAACTTCAATAAAATTTTAGAATTTAAAAGCATATATTAAATTTACATGAATATTATGGAATATATAAGACAAATATAGGGGGAAGAAAAAGGTATGAATGATAAACAAATGCAGTCAAATAATATAAGGATTGTTGGAACAATAAACAGTTATTTAGAATTTAGCCATGAAGTTTTTGGAGAAAAATTCTATGAATTTTATATTGAAGTTCCTAGGTTAAGTGAAACCAGAGATTTGCTTCCTGTTATTATATCGGAGAGAATTATTGATGATATTGACATGAGCATTGGTAACTATGTAGTTATAGATGGCCAGTTCCGTTCTTATAATAGATATGAGGATACAAATAACAGATTATTGCTAAGAGTATTTGTAAGAGATATTATTGTACCGGAGGAAGATGAACTGGAGGAATTGCTACGGCATCCTAATGAAATATTTTTAAATGGATATTTATGCAAAGATACTAAATATAGAACAACTCCATTTGGCAGAGAGATAACAGATATGTTGATAGCTGTTAACAGATCTTACAATAAATCAGATTATATACCATGTATTGCGTGGGGAAGAAATGCAAGGTATTGTGAAAAACTGGAAGTTGGCGATCACGTTAAAATTTGGGGAAGAATACAAAGCAGAAAATATCAGAAAAAAGTCGAAGATGATGTATACGAGACGAAAACAGCTTATGAAATATCAATAACTAAGTTAGAACATATAAAAACAGAAAATAATAGAAAAAAAGATGAAGAGAAATGTAATATATAAATAAATATTACATAGTTAATCGGCGGACAATTATTATGTATTTTTATACTAGAATTGCCCGTTTTTTTGTACGCTGTTTAAGAAATAAGTATATGCAACTATTTGATTTATTATATATATAGATGCTAGAATTTAATAAAATAAATAGCAACAACTATTTATTATTTTTTTGTTTTATGTTACAATAAAGCAAATTAAGAGAAAAGGAAAAGTTTAAATGATTTTAGTTATAGCTGAAAAACCTTCAGTAGGAAAAGATATAAGCAGAGTATTAGGATGCAGAAATAAGTCTAACGGATATATAGAAGGAAATAAATATATCGTAACTTGGGCATTAGGACATCTGGTGACATTAGCAAATCCGGAAAGTTACGATAAAAAATATACTCAATGGAAATTAGAGGATCTTCCTATAATCCCCGGCAATATGAAAACTGAAGTAATAAAGAAAACGAAGAAACAATTCGGAGTTGTAAAAAGTTTACTTTTAAGAAAAGATATAAAAGAGATTATAATAGCTACTGATGCAGGGCGAGAGGGAGAATTGGTGGCAAGATGGATAGTAGAAAAGTCGAATGTACAAAAACCAATTAGAAGATTATGGATTTCTTCAGTTACTGATAAAGCTATAAAAGAAGGATTTAACAACTTAAAAGACGGAAAGCTTTATGAAAATCTTTATGCTTCTGCATTAGCAAGAGCAGAAGCTGATTGGATTATTGGAATAAATGCCACAAGAGCACTTACGAGCAAGTATAATGAACAGCTTTCATGCGGCCGGGTTCAGACTCCTACAGTGGCTATGATAGCCGCATTAGAAGATGAAATACGTAAATTTGAGCCTATTGAATTTTATAATATAGAAGCAAAAGTTGGTCAATTTACATTTGGTTGGCATGAAAAGAATAACAATACAAGGATATTTGATAAAGGAAAATGTGATAAAATAATAAAAAAGATTAGCGGAAATGATATAAAAGTTGTTGATATTACAAAAAACAAAAACAAGTCTTATTCACCGTTGCTTTATGATTTAACAGAGCTTCAAAGAGATGCAAACAATTTGTTTGGATTTTCCGCAAAAGAAACTCTTTCTGTTATGCAGTCGTTATATGAACACCATAAAGTACTCACATATCCAAGAACTGATTCCAGATATCTTACGGAGGATGTAGTTGATACATTAAAAGACAGAGTTAAGGCATGTGGTGTCGGTCCATATGCTAAATTTGCATTTAAAATAAATCAGGGAAATATTAAAGGCAACAAGAATTTTGTAAATAATAAAAAAGTATCAGATCATCATGCAATAATACCAACTGAACAGACAGTATTTTTAGGAGACTTGACAGATAAAGAAAGAAGAATATATGATTTAGTTGTTAAAAGATTTTTATCGGTATTATCTAAACCATATGAATATGAGAAAATA
>CAYYEC010000492.1:0-3252 GCA_964470745.1 uncultured Eubacteriales bacterium
CTTCCCTGATCTTTAAATTCAATTATCCTTTCAACAGCTCTTTCAATTCTTCCTATAAATTTCGAAATTGCCTTAATTCCGTCATCACTCCAAGGTCCGCCTTCTGTATATGCGAAACCAAAAGCTAAATACATTCTAAATACATCAGAACCATGCTCATTTATATATTCGTCTGGTGATATAGTATTACCTTTAGATTTACTCATCCTATTCCCGTCCGGACCAAGGATGGTGCCTTGGTGAACTAAAGAAGTAAATGGTTCGTCAAAGTGTAAATATCCCATATCACGTAGAGCTTTCGTAAAGAATCTTGCATATAAAAGATGCATAGCTGCATGTTCAGCTCCACCAACATATTTATCAACAGGAAGTATTTTATCTATCCATTCTGTATTAAAAGCTTCATTATTATTTTTATTATCAGGATACCTTAGATAATACCATGATGAACATACAAAAGTATCCAAAGTATCAGGGTCTCTCTTTGCCGGTTTTCCACATGTAGGACATACTGTATTTATATATTCTTCACATTTTGCTAAAGGAGACTCACCATCAGGCTTAAATTCAACATCATAAGGAAGCTCAACCGGAAGGTCTTTTTCAGGAACTGGTACAACGCCACAAGAGTCACAATGAATAACTGGAATAGGCGATCCCCAGTATCTTTGTCTTGAAACAAGCCAATCTCTTAACCTGTAATTTATTTTAAGCTCGCCCATATTTTCTTTTTCAAGTTTTTTAACAATATTAATTCTTGCTTCTTCTGATTTAGATCCTGTAAATTCCATACTGTCAACCAAGCTACCATATTCAACAAAAGGTAGGGTATCATCTATTTCTCCAATACCCTTAATAACCCTTTTTATCGGAAGATTGAACTTGGATGCAAATTCAAAATCGCGTTCATCATGAGCAGGAACAGCCATTACACAGCCTGTACCATATCCTGCAAGGACATAATCAGCAATCCAAATAGGCACCTTTTCGCCATTTACAGGGTTTACAGCATACGATCCTGTAAATGCACCAGTCTTTTCTTTAACTGTAGACATTCTTTCAATATCTGTTTGTTTCTTTGATTCATCTCTATATTTTTCAACATTATTCCTATATTCATTAGTAGTAATTGAGTCTACCAACTCACTTTCCGGAGCTAAAACAACATAAGTAACTCCATATAATGTATCAGCCCTGGTTGTAAATACCTTAAATGAACTGCCACTGCCTACAACTTTAAACTCAACTTCCGCTCCTTCTGATCGCCCTATCCAATTTGTTTGTATCTTCTTAGTTTTTTCAGGCCAATCCAACCCAGGAAGACAATCCAAAAGTTCTTGAGCATATTCAGTAATCTTATAAAACCATTGAGTTAAATCCCTTTTTGTAACTTCATCTTTACATCTTTCACAGGCACCTTCAACAACCTGCTCATTAGCAAGAACAGTTTTACAACTTGGGCACCAATTAACAGGCGCTTTTTTTCTATAAGCAAGGCCTTTTTCATATAATTTCAGGAAAATCCACTGAGTCCACTTGTAATATTCCGGACCACAAGTAACAACCTCATAATTCCAATCAAAGGTTGCTCCCATATTTTTAAGCTGGTCTTCCATTGTTTTTATATTTTTATAAGTTGAATCCTTCGGATGAATTCCCGTTTTTATTGCATAGTTTTCTGCCGGCAAACCAAAAGCATCAAAACCTTGAGGGTGAAAAACATTATATCCCTGCATTCTCTTCATTCTGGCCCACGAATCAGTAAGCCCATAATTATACCAATGACCTACATGAAGATTAGCACCTGACGGATATGAAAACATTTCCAAACAATAAAGTTTTTTATCTAAGTTCTCTCTGTCAAAATTGTAAAGGTTTGTTTCTTCCCACTTTTTTTGCCATTTTTTATCTATCTCAGTTGAATATGGCATACATCGCTCCTCCTCGCAATCTTTATATTCATAAATATATTATTTTAGGTTATATGTGTAATAACCTATATATCTCAACCTATAATTCTTAATTCTCAACTATTTTAGTTTCCCCATCAGACCACAATCTTTCAAGCTTATAAAACTCTCTGTCTTCATCATGGAATATATGCACTACTACTGGTCCGTAATCAAGTAAAATCCATCTGGCACTACCATAACCTTCTTTACTAATATGCCTAATTCCTAATTGTTCTAATTTCTCCTCAACATTATCTGCTAAGGTCTTTATATGAGTTGAAGAAGTCCCGCTGCATATTACAAAATAGTGAGTTAACGATGAAATTTTATCTATATCAATAATTTTTATTTGCTTAGCTTTCTTTTCTTTCAAAAATTCCGTTATATTCTCCAGTAACTCCTGTGTATTCAGCAAATGTTAATTCCTCCTTTAATATACTAATTCTCAATGAAATATTATACCATATCGTAGTGGATAGCTGCAAACATAACATATAAATTTATTTAATCCAGTGGCCTGTAAAGTATATAGCTCATGGTATGCAGACCACAAATCAAGGAAGTAGATTTGTAAAGCTTTTTATATAACCATGAAATTGATGCTTTACAAACTACTACACTATTTATAATTTTCAAAAATAATATGGTTTCTAGCTTTAAACGTCAGAGGATGTATAAGACCATTTTTTGAAATTATATTTTTAATTGTTCTATCAAATACAAATTTAATACATTTATCAATATCCTTATAGGCCATCTTTCTAGCTTGATTTACTTTTGAAAACGCCCTGGAAGGCTCAATAAAATCTGCTATATAAACAATTTTCTCAAGCTTACTCATATTTTCTCTACCAGTAGTATGATAATAAATTGAGTTCAGAATATCATTATCACTTACATTATATTCATCTCTAGCAATATTTGAGCCAATTGGTCCATGTAATAAAGGAACTTGAACCATCATTATATTATCAATTTCTATATCATATTCTTTACATAAATTATAAGCCTTCTCTTTATTGATTTCTCTGGCACAATCATGAAGCAAACCAGCTATTGCCGCTTTTTCTCGGTCTTCACCATATTTCTTTGCCAAGTCCATAGATACATTCATTACATTTAAGCAGTGCATATATCTTCTTGTGGATAAAGAATCTTCAAGTTTAATTTTCATTTCATTTATATTCATTGCAACCCTCACGCCCTTAGTATAACCAATCTTTTAGTATTTTTATTATAGATTTGGCGTAAATGATTCTACATATTAATTTACCTTACGCAAAATCTACACCTATAAAAC
>CAYYEC010000493.1:0-3250 GCA_964470745.1 uncultured Eubacteriales bacterium
TCCTTGCTCCATACATCAAATCCATTGTAAACATTTTTGATAACTGATACAAAGTCCTCCAAATTTACTTCATTGTATATAAAACCATTGCACCGATATTCCTTTGCCTTCTGGACATTTTCCTGTTGGGCATATGATGTTAGTATCAGAACGTTAATATCTTTGTTGTACTCCTTTATCAATTTTGTTGCTTCTAGACCATCCATATAAGGCATATTGATATCCATTAATACTACATCCGGTTTTTCTCTTCTGCATAATTCCACCGCCTCCCTCCCATTAGCAGCTATACCTACAATTTCTATCTCTGGTGAATCCCTTAAACGCAATTTTATAGCATCTCTTACTAGTGCATTATCATCTACTATCATTAGTCTTATCATTGAAACCACTCCTCAACTTATTCTTTAAAAAGGCAGTTCTACCGAAATATTGAATCCTTCATCGATAGCAGAATCAAAGACAACACTCCCACCTAATGCTTGAATTCTCTTCTCCATTCCAATCAACCCTCTGCCTTTTTTTACTGAATCACATCCTATGCCATCATCTGTAATAAGCAATCTAACTATATTATCTTTATATGTTAAAACTATAGAGATTTTCTTTGCTTTACCGCTGAAGAAAGCATTATTTATTGCTTCCATACAAGTTTTGTAAATAACATATCCATGTCTTGTTCTACTAATAACTTTATTGTTAACACCTATATGTGTAAAATCTATCTGTGTACCTGTTCCTATTACTTTTTTAAACATTGATTCAAGAGCATTCAATAATCCTACCTTTTCTATATCAAGTGGAGCTAATTCCTCAAGTATTCTCCGGAGGTTTATTCGAATTCCCTTTGCTACTTCATATGCAGTATTTATGCAAGGTAAAGCTTCATCCTTATTTTCATAGTGCCGTGCTGCATATTCTAAATTCATTGAAACAACATTAATCATATTACTTAAATTATCATGAACATCACGAGAAATTCGGCTTCGCTCATTTTCAAGCATAACTTTGGAAGATTCAGTCTTATTTTTTAATGAAATAATTTTACCTATATCTTCTCCAACATTGTTTTGTATTGTTTTTAAATAAAAGTCATAAAGCTTTCTTTCATGCTGATTACTCCTATCTATAAGTTCAAACTGAGAATGGTGCAATCTCACCTTATTATCGTTAATTTGATTCATAATACTGACAATTTGTGTAATATCCGTAGAATCACCTTTAATTCCATTAAAGAAAATACATATATTGTCACATTTCCTAAATGAAATGGTATTGAATTCCAGCTGGGTTGTTTTATTAAATTCAACAATATTATTCTTTGTATCTAAAATTAACATTGCCTCTTCTGTATTTTGAAAAATATCTATAGTTGCGTATTGCACAACATCTAAAAATTTGTACTTGAAAATAGCAATTGACAATAATAAGAAAAAAATCGAAAAACTTGCCGGGGTTATATCAAAACCAGGATCATCAACTATTTTTTGAAAACTTAGTATATTAATAGTGACTAATATAACAGTTGCCAACAATATTAGTATAATTTTCTTCTTTAAAATTTTATAATTCTTTATTGATTTCGTAACAATAATAATCAAACTTAAAATAATATATATGTGAGTTATTGACAAATTTATTTTAAAGAAAATACCCCATTCAGTTATAGAAGTGTTTTCAATCGATTTGTAAAGAATTGTGAGATAAAAATATTTTTGTGTTAATGTGGGCAAATAGGTAATTACTAGCGGTGCAAAAATCAATCCGATAATGACCTTGTTTTTTAATGTAATTATTTCTGCATAAAACAAAGCAAATAACAACCCAAAACCTCCAATGAAGCTTATTGGTAGAAGCGTAAACCTTACAGAAAAAAGCAACTCTTGATTATTCCTCGACATATTTTCAATCATTCCAAAAAGCAGCCATAAAATAACAAGCATTTGAACCATACACAAGCTATATAATACAAGAGTCCTTTTAGTCTTCAAAAAAATTATTGTCATAGTTACTGAACACTGAATGATGACTAATGAATATACAATTATACACATTTTTTGACTTGTACTCATTAAGTTTCCACCTCTTAAAATTTGTTACTATAATAATACTAGATAATATAAATTTTTCCAACCTCGTTTTGTAATAACTATTATCTTACATTTGTATGATTTTATGTCCATATATCTTTTTGCTGTATAAAATATATAAATAATCTCATACTGAAAAAAAGCCATTCTCTGCAATTGCATTATGCAGTTATAATTTAACAACTTTGTCACAACATTATGTTATTTATTTGATATTAGTGATGATATAGGTATTATAGATTTAAAGTTCTTGCAAAAAAGTGTTGATATTATATGTTATGTGATATTTGTTGCGGTAATCGGAACATCCGTGTCACTAAGTATACAGGTACTACCCAAATTAAGTCTATTTCATATATTTCTCGATTTCTAATCCCTTTAGCTGAGCCAGTTTAAGAAGCAAGTGCCACTCTCCTAACAGAGTTTGGTAATCTTCTTTTACCTTAAGATAATCCTCCTGATATTTATTTGATTTCGCTGTTAGTTTCTCGACCTTTGTCTTAAGCAATAAGTTTTCTTTTTCAAGGACAGTTAATTGTTTTGATAATTCTGTCACAGATGAAGACGGAGTCTTTTCAATTACAACTTTAGGTGCAAACTCACACACTCCATTCTTCTTTAGAAGTTCAAGAACGTGTATTTTGTCAAACAAAGCTCTACTAAAATGAGTCCTTTCTACAAGTCGTGGTTTGGTAATAATTGCTCCTTCACTCTTTAATTCATCAATAGCAAACTGAATCTTGTCTAAAGTTTCCTGTCTCTTAGCAGTTTGGTATTCAGAGTACCCATAACGTGATTCTTTCATATGTCACCTTCTTTCAGATTAGAAACTGCGCGTTCAATTTTTGCAACAATTTTTCTATACAAGCTCAAATTATATTCTGCATTTTCCTTTATATACTGATGATTAGCAAATGTATTTGTCTTCTTCTCCCATTCTTTTATCTCACCTTTAAAGTAATCTAGTTCCTCAGCATCGGGGATGAAATAATCACAATCATCCAAGCAGGCAAATAAATCCTTGTTCTTACATGAAAAGATATCACTACAAATACCTAATTTCCCTAATCGACAAGCCCTCTGGTTAAGCAATAACCTCTGTTCCTGAACCGCATCCATATTGAGAATACGTCCTTTAAAGAATACGGACTCTCTATTAC
>CAYYEC010000494.1:0-3248 GCA_964470745.1 uncultured Eubacteriales bacterium
TTCTTGACCGCATTTAACACAAATGATTTTCTGATTTTCACTTTTACCTTCATTTACTGCATTTCTCAGGAAGGCCTTTTGTTCATCAATTAGTGACTGCGGTATTCTGGGTTTATCAGGCGGAGTTATTTTGATTTTGCCTGTACTATAGTTAACATGGCTATTCATTGCTATCACCTTTGTCTAGTTTATTTTTATTTATACTTTCTTCGTCTAAGACTTTTTTTCTTTCTTCTATTTCCTTATCTAAAACTTTTTTTCTTTCTTCTATTTCCTTATCTAATATTTTTTTTCTTTCCTCTATGTATTTATCTAGTTCCTTTTTTCTATTTTCTATTTCTTTATCCAATATTTTTTTTCTATTTTTTATATCCTTATCCACATTATTAATGCCTTCTGCTTCAACATGATTTTTTTGTGTATTTGTATCTACATCCTTTTTTATATTGTTTTGGGAGTTTGCTTTTTTACTTACTTTGGTTTTTGTTTCAATGTTTACATCGGTTTTTGTATTTGTTTTTTCTTTTACATTTACATCTATATCTGTTTTTGTTTTTATATTTTTGTTTACTTTTGTATTTGTATCTACATCTACTTCTCTTAAATTTTTAATTTTTTTAATTCCAGAAAGGCCTAATTTTGCAGCTAAACTTACAGCCTCACCTATTGCGATTTTTTGAGCTGCATTCCAAAAAGCATCATAGGCACTTACTTTTTCATTTTTGGTATATTCCATCCAGAAATTATATGCAAGCAATACGGTTAAAACAAATGCTTTTGCCTTTATGTTGCTATTGCAGTATTTCATAATTGCTTTTTTTACTGCTTCCTGGCTTACATAAGTTTGTATTAATGTTTCTCCTGAGTTTCGAAATAAGGAACGCATATCTCCTAATAAATAATTATCAAAGTATTGCTCAAAAGTATAATCTTCACCAATAGCCTTGGAAATATTTATTATAGAGTTTTTAGCTTCCGATGCTATTGTTGCAAGTAATGGATTTACTAATGCAATTTGTAATGATATATCTGCAACTATACTTCCATAATCTATAACATCTTTCCAAAACTCTACGTTTTCATATGCTTTTCTACCATCTTCTTGCCATAACTTTATACCATGAACCCACATTTGCTTACGAAGTTCTATAATTCCTTTTGTCCCCAAACGGTATTTTCTTTTCTCTAAGATTTCAAGGAGTTTCTCTTGAGCATTTTCTGGAATATAATTGTTTATAAAGTTTTTAGTATTATTAAATTCCTTTTCCCATTTTAGGCTTCCTGGTGCCATTTGATCTAATTTAACTGTTACAGGTATTTTTAGATTGTATTCCTTATCTTCTTTTTGTGATTTTACAAGCATCTCAATTTTTATTTCTTCACCCTTTGCCGGAATTCCCCTTAAAGTCTTCACGTAAAATGAATAAGATTTCAGGTTGTTCTTATTATTCTCCAATGTGCTTTCAAATTCTCCATTTTCAAATATCAGACCCCCTGCAGCATCAATAGCTTTTAATGACCTTAGCCACTCATCCTTATTTTCATTTATTACATTTACATCAGGATGAAATTCTATATTTTGAAGCAGGTCATAATCCGTTACTACCCTTCCGTCTATTACATAAGCTGCCGATACAAGTATTTTTGCCTTTGATTCTCCATTTGCCGAAAATTCTATAGGAAGCTTGCTTGTAAGAATAAGTCCTTCATTTATATAATTTACAGTTATTATTTTTTTGTCTGCTTCTTTATTTTCTTTATCATATAATATGACTTCTATCCTGTTTATTATCTGACTTTCATCTGTATTAATTTTATTAAAAGAAGGTTTAATAAAATATTTTTTCTCCGAATCTTTTATAACCTCAACATTTTCTATAAATCTTTTACCTTCCGGCAATATATTTGTTTCTAATCTAAATCCATCCTTTTCATAACTTGATATTAATACTTTTATTTCATCTATTTCTTTTTCAGGATCACTTAATACTATATTGTCATTTTCAATTATTAATTTACCTTCTGCCGGTTTTTCTATAACTGCATTGAAGATTTCCATGTCCGGCTCTTTATTCACAAGGTCTTTAACCACTACAGCCGTATGAATAGGAAATTGTATATATTTTTCCGCCTTATAATGTTCACTGTCCTTGGGTGCATTAAAACTTATGTAGTATCTATTATATCCGTCGGATATATCCGGCTCTTTTTCTATGTTTATATATTCGCTTGCACCTGAAGTTTGTTCAATAGTTACTGATGTTTTATCGTATCCAGATATATAGTTTCCTTTATCATCAATTATGGAAGCAATAACTGTGCCGATTCCTTCTTCTTTATTTTCCGACTTAAGAAAATCTGCATAAAGTTTATATTTCTTTTCCTTTTTATCATCTTTTTTTTCTTTATTATCATTGTTATTTGCATTTTCTATATTTTGAGGCAATACTTTTTCATCTATGGGTTTGTCTTTTGGAGGTGTGTTTTTATCTCCTCCCATTGACTTTTCATATTCTTTTACGTCTCGGTCTGTTATTGTTGATGGGTCGTTATTTTTATCTGCTTTATTCCATGCATCCAGTATTTCTTTATCCGTTGCGGGTTTTGGGCGAGCACTTGTACCACTATTTCCAACAAGTCCTGATGATAAGCCTAATAAGCCAAATACAGTTAAGAAAGTAGCTACCCCGGTTTTTGGAATAGAACCATCATTTTCTGGAACTGGTGGTATAACTGGAGGTTTATTTGTTGGTTTTGGTGTAGGTTTTGCAGTTGGCTTTGGTGTAGCAGCAACTGTATTACCTCCTTCTGGCGGAATAACTTTAATTGGATTTTTAGTATTCCAAATATATTTACCGTGTAAAAGTAAATATATTGCTTTTTCAAAATCAACAATAGAATTCGCTTCATTATTATTATAATTTAGAGTAAGTCTGTTACTTTCTGCTTTATTATAATAGTTTCTTAATTCTTCTTCTGTTATACCATTATTCTTATAAGTTTCAAAAAAATTAAAAATTTCATTCGTTTTATTCATCAGATAATAGGCTACATATGCATCATTGAGGATTTCAGGAATTCCGTCCTGTCTATCAGCAACTCCGGTGTTTCTGTATTTTTGTAAAAGATCTATTTCTGCTTGATCTTCATCTATACTCTCTTGTAACATATTTATATAATCTTCTTTGTTATCATATGACAAGCCCCACAATTTCTTTTCTTCCCCATATATTATAACCGTATCACAC
>CAYYEC010000495.1:0-3248 GCA_964470745.1 uncultured Eubacteriales bacterium
CTCTTCTTCCGGTTCAACCACCCTGGTCTCCTTTGGCGGCATGCATGGAGCCAGGATGGCGATTCCCCTCTCACCTTTCCTGACATACCTGCCGAGTTCCTTCCAGGTGGTATAGCCGGCGACCCGGGCAGCATCCGGTTTCTGCAGCATAATCAGCATCAGGTTGCCGATGCTGTAGTCGTGAAACTTCGACATAGTAAGTAAGAACTCCCGGAAGTTTTCACTTTCCTGAATGCTGTCGACGCCAGACTTGAGCCTTCGTAATACCTCATCTATCTTCCGCTCCTTGGTTTCAGGCTCGATGGCGAAACTGTAGTCCGGCACGGGTGCATTGAACCAGCTCATAAGGCTGTAGTTCCGTGGTCGGACTATCTCACACGTACCTGCTTCAATTCTGGCAATTTCTCCATGGTAGCGTACTCTATACTGTCGAAATCCTAGCTCCATCAGGAATTCTTCAGCTTTGTCTATCATTTCAAGCTTTTCTATTGTAATTTCATTACCATAGGGAATTCTTGAAGCAAGACAGGCAAAAGCAGGCTTGTCCCAGGTTGGTAAATTCAACATTTTTGAAAGATTTCTAATATCATCCTTTGTCATACCAGCTTCTCTTAAAGGACTAATGATTCCTAGTTCCTTTATAGCTTTCATACCCGGTCTGTAATCACTTAAATCATCAATATTTGTACCATCTGCAACATGGTCAATATTATTTTTTTTAGCTTCTCCCTTAATTCGGCTAAATATCTCATACTTACAATGATAGCATCTATCCAGCGGATTTTTGGTTATTTTTTCTTCCTCCAGTACATCTATATCAATAATCACTTGTTTCACACCTAGCGCTTCTACAAATTCAGCAGCTTCTTTAAATTCCCATCCCGGAGTAAATTGTGAGTCTGCAGTAATAGCAATAGCTTTGTCACCTAGCACATCATAGGTCACTTTTAAAAGAAATGTACTGTCTACTCCTCCTGAAAAAGCAACTGCCAAGCTTCCAAGTTGTTCTATATTTGATTTTAAAAGCTCAAGCTTTTGATTTATGTCCATAATATCAATCCTTTGTACAGAAATAAAATTTATATTAATAATATTTTTTGCTGAGATAATTTCTATTTTAGTATACTAAATTTATTAATATAATACAAAAATAATTTTTATAATTCATATACTAATAATCCCTCAAATCAGAAATTTTTATATCTATTTAGAGGTTTTCCTCAAAGCTTTTAGGGAAAAGAGAGCTTTAGTAAACTTTTCAGTATTTCTCTTTTCCCTAATATTTTATTTTTTCTTCTTACTTATCCAGCTTAAAAATAGTCCCCCAAGCACCATGGGCCATGAAAAGAGTGTGCTGATAGCTGCAGCTCCTATATTTCCATTGTTTCCTAAATCATACTTAAATCTGCTTTCAAATGGGTTATCATTGATTAAATACGTCCATGTAGAAGAAGGCCCTTTTAACCCTTCTTTTGCAGTGTCAATCCCTTCTTTTGTTATCTTTGCAGTTTTGAAGTTTGATACAATCGCTTTATCAATCTCATTCTGTAAACCATCAAATATTTCAATTGCTGATTTATGAAATTCATCAATAGGATTCTTCCCACCTATAGCTGCAAGGTGTATTCCTTCACGCAAATATGATATTTCATCCAGATAATCTGCCCAGCATTGGTCTATATGATATAGTGTTATTTGCTTCTCAACATTTTTTAATACTTTCTTGCCAAAGGCCGTTACATATTCCTCATACATTTCTTTTTCTTTTGTCTCTAACAAAGTTAATTTCTCTTTATTAAAGAGAATATCTTGTCTTCTATTTTGAATAATTCTTCTTTGATCTTCTAATATATAAGAATATTTTAAAAGAGTCTTTCTTATTTCAAAATTTTGTCCTTCTATTACTCTTTGAATATGATCAATGCTATTATAAAATACATTGCTGTCTATAGGTTCCTCTTGCTCTAAATTTCTATACTTCTTAGGTAATGCTTTATCAATTCCAAAAGTTCTAACTAGATTGTCTTCCAAGCTAATAAAAAACCTGGATGAACCGGGATCTCCCTGACGTCCTGCACGTCCTCTTAATTGGTTATCAATTCTACGGCTTTCATGTCTATTTACACCAATAACATATAATCCTCCAAGAGCCGCAACGATTTCTCTCCGTTCTTCTTTACTTCCTCCCAAATGAATATCAGTACCTCTTCCAGCCATATTTGTTGACACTGTAACAGCACCTACATCTCCAGCCTGAGCTATAATACTAGCTTCCAGTTCATCATTTTTTGCATTAAGAACATTAAAGCTTATACCTTTTTTTTTCAGTTCTCCTGCAATCATTTCTGATTCTTTTATACTGCCTGTTCCTATAAGTATAGGCCGCCCTGTATGATGAATTTTTTGTATTTCTTTTATAATGGCTTTATATTTTACTGCTTTATGAGTAAAGATAACATCTTCAAAATCTATTCTAATACAGTGCTTGTTCGGAGGAATTACTACAACATTTAAATTATAAAAATTTTTCAATTCTTCTGCTGATGTTCGAGCTGTTGCTGTCATTCCACTTAATTTTAAATATAACATTAAATAATTATTTAGTGTTATTGACCCCAATATTTTTCCCTTCGATTTTACTTTTATCTTTTCTTTGGCTTCTACTGCCCCCTGAAGTCCATCAGGCCAGTGACGCTTTTGTGCTATTCTTCCTGTAAATTCGTCTACCAGCTCTACTTTGCCATCTCTGACAATATAGTCAATATCTTTTTTTAAAAGTACTTCAGCATGAAGTGCATTATTTACTGCTGCCAGTAAATGAATATTTTCAGTATCATATAAACTGGTACAATTAAGCATGCTTTCTACTTTGTCAAGACCACTGTTTGTCAGATAGACATTTCTTGCATTCTCATCAGTTTCATAGTCAATCCCTTTATTAAGATCTTTGATTGCTTCCCTAATTAATAGTTGATTATTCTGTACAACAGGCATTTCACCTGCAATAACTAGAGGAATTCTTGCTTCATCAATCATGATTGAATCAGCTTCATCTACAATTGCAAAATTAAATTCTCTTTGGACTACTTTTTCAACATTGTAGCATAGAAAACTTCTTAAATAATCAAAGCCTGCCTCTTTGGCTGTTAGATAAGTTACATCACAATTATAGGCTTTTTTTCTATCCAGGCTGTTCATTTCCTCTTGAATATATCCAACAGTTAAATCCAGAAATTCATATACAGGGC
>CAYYEC010000496.1:0-3240 GCA_964470745.1 uncultured Eubacteriales bacterium
AAGAAGGCTCACAACTACTCTTTCAAGTAATTTCAGAATGTTATGAAAAGAGGAGCGTGATAATTACAACAAATCTTAAATTTAGCAAGTGGAACGGTATTTTCTATGATGAAAAACTGATAAGTGCAATTATTGATAGACTTGTTCATCACAGTTATTTGTTGGTTTTTCAAGGACAGAGCTATAGGTTGACACACTCAATGAATATGGGGTGCTTAGAAAATTAAGTTCCGGAATGTTTGAATTTTATTTATATTGCCAAAAACATTTGTTCATAGTATATCAAATGAAAGGTCGAGTTACACTACGATGATTGTTTCACCGCTTACATTTCATTCATCAAATGTTACCAATATTCTAAATTTAATTTGTCAATGCCTGAGTAATAATCATTTTTTTAAGTCATTCAAACTGCTCCAACATTTTTCCTTTAGAAGAGTATAGTTTATATTTAATAATTCGAGTTATTTCTTTGAATTGATGGTTAATAAAAAAATGATTTCCATCGAATAAATATATGCTTACTTCATTACATAATGCTTTCCAACCTTGAATCTCTGTCTGGCTAATGAAATCATCCTTACCATGAAATATTGTAACAGGTACGGTTATTAAATCCTCGTATTTTCTTGAACTGTAACCTTCTATCATTGAAAAATCTGACTTAAGGATAGGTAAAAAAGCATTTCCAAATTCAGTATTTTGTAATATTTCTACTGGCGTACCACCAAGTTTTGATATTGAGATAATAAATTCATCATCATTCATTTCACTGTACTTCGTCTTTCTCATATTCTCAGGTGTCCTACAGCCTGATAGGAAGATATGATTGGGCAATTTCTCTCCTTGCATTTTCAACTTATAATATACCTCATAAGCGATAAGGCTCCCCATACTATGTCCATAAATAGCATATTCTATATTATTGTTTATATCATTTACTATATTATCATAAACATCACTCACTGCTTCTTCAAATCGCATATAAAAGCCTTCTGATGATCTACTACCTCTTCCAGCCAATTCAATAGGCACAATTTCTAACATATCATCAGTTTTGAATAATCTTTTGTAAATATATGCACTCCCACCAGCATAAGGTATGCAATAGATCTTTTTCATCATTTTCATTTGTATAATAAATACGGAAATATGAATCATACTCTCCTTATATTATAAATTTAAGTTAATTAAAGGTAACCTATAGCCCTATATTGATAAAAAGTTGATTTCTCTAATTAATACAATCCGATTTAACTTAAGCTTCAATTGTTTAAATAATTCAATCCCTCTGTAATGAATATTTCACTGTTAGTAGGGAGATAGTGTCCTACTTCCTTTAATGAATGTAGTTTTACTTTAAAACCTTTATCAACTAATACGTTTGAAATTTTATTAACATTTGCGGAAAACATATCATTTTCTCCCGAAATAATATATATTTTTCTCCCCACTAAATCTTTTGGCAGTTTTACCAATTCCTCATAACCTAAAGTTAATGCTGGAATAACCAAGAATAATTTTTCAATTTCCTGTGATTCTAAAAAGACATTTAATGCGATTCTACCACCTTGACTAACACCACATAAAATTCTGTCATGATAATTATTCAAACGAATTATATCCTCGATTTTTTGTTTGCTTGAATTAGCATCATCCCAACAAAATCTGTTTTTGGAATATGGTTGATTCGATTGGATTGTTACTACATCAGTATTTTCAAAACTACTGATATTTAAAAAAGATTCAAAAACTTCTTCGTAGTTTGTCCCTCTACCATGTATAAATAAAAGTTTGTTCAAAATATCAGATTTTGGTGACTTTCTAAATATTTTTAATTCTGTTTTATTACAAAACTCTTCGTACTTAACCCGAGAGTAATGTAATATATTGTTGTATTCTTCCAAATTATGTAATTTATTGAGATCGGGATCATTCATTAATTCAAATGGATTCAACCAAATGCCCTGTTCAAGAATATTAAGCATAGTCCCCCTTGCCATCTCAATATTTCCCATTGCGCAGTAAATGCATAACTGCATATGTAAAACGCACTCTCTATAACCATATGTTTCTAATATTTCACAAGATTTTACTAATGCTTTCTGCCATTCACCCTTAAAACATAACGATAATGCAACATCAAATTCTCTATCAAAATTCATAATTTGTTCTCCTATTCTTATTATTTATTAAGCATTTATTAAATACCGAAACCCATTGATTTCAATTGGTTTTCTTTCTTAGTTTATATAAATTTTCTCTTCATTCGTGGTAAAATAGTAGTAACCACACTAAATATTTTTACGATACGGAGGAAAATTTATGGCTTATAAATATCATCAGATTTCTCTTTCTGAAAATTCTCAGGAATGTCTAGACATATTTATTGATGGTATTCCCTTTTTTTCCTAACTTATGAAATACCACTCGAATATTACTGATTTTATTCCATTAGAATTTTATTAAGTTTATTACAAATATTTGTAATAAACTCATATTTCCCCCTTTGCAAGTAACTTTTCTGCGTATTCCACAAAGTTCCAGATACTCCGCTTTTCACTCGTATTAAGAAGGACTTTTTTCCCTTCCTCGAGATTATGTTCCAGCCAGTTGGTTGATTTTACCTAACCTATCTGTCAGGCTATGGATACCTACCTAGTAGTAGTCTGCACGGAAATCTACTGTTCCCAGGGTGAGCTCTTTTTTCATTTCGAGTAAATTCCACTAATTACTAATTTATAATTTTTTTAAGCTTAGTTACTGTTTTTTAACTCTTAAATCCATGCTTTTTGCTCATATTCTCTCAAAAATTCTTTATTTAGCTAAAATGTGGCTCACTTCTCCCATATCAACTACTGTGGTCTTTCTTAATATATAGCCCATCACTTTTTTTTACGTTGTGATTTATACTTACCATTAATATCTGAAAATTTGTCTTTTCCTTGCCTATATGGCATCCTTGTCTTCCTCTGTGTCTGGTTAAATCTGATATTGCCCTTTCGCCATTTGCTCCTTTACTATAATCTTCTTTGAATTCTGCAGTTCTCTGAAATTTTCTTTGCTCCTATACTTTATTTTTAAAATGTCAATTTAAATTCATCCTTTGTAAAAAAACATCTCTGTTTGTAGCATTGCGTGCTTTTATACAAAATCTATATTTGCTTGTCTTTTTTCTATTTCTTCAAAATCACAGTAAGCACTATCTCCATAAAGCTTATCTATCTCGTGCCCTAATTC
>CAYYEC010000497.1:0-3234 GCA_964470745.1 uncultured Eubacteriales bacterium
AATGCAGCTGCGACAGTAAATATGAAAAAAGCAGGAGCAAATGATGCTGCTACCGGTGAAAATGCAATAGTTTATAATGCAAGTAAAGTTGATATTATTGTTGGTGTTATTGGTATAATTGTTGCAAATGCTTTGATGGGGGAATTAACACCTGCCATTGCCAGGGCTGTTAGTGAAAGTAATGCGGTTAAGATTCTAATACCTCTAAACAGGTGCAATGTTGAGATCGTAGGAGTTCAAAATGAACCGTTACCTATTCAGATTGATAAGGCTGTGGAAGCTGTAAAAAGATATAATACTTTAGTGAATTAGAAAAATTAGAATAACAATATTTTATACATAAAAAATCGAATAAGCTTAATAATCTGAAATTCAAATCTGAGGCTAAGGTTATTAAGCTTATTCGTTTTTTTATTTGCAAAATATGCTTTAATTTTATTATACCATATTTTGCAAATAAAATATAGCCTTATATTTTTCTACTTATCTGATAAACTGTTATAGTTAGGAAATTTAATTAATAATAGGATTATGCTGGGGAGGTAACAACAAATGGGTATAACTACTAATGACTGGTCAATTGAAAAGAAATATTTAGACCGGGTAATTGTTCAAATAAAAGATAATATTGAAAAAAGCAAAAATAGTGAAGATTTTCAAAGAGAAAGTATGATTAGAGTACAAAAAGATATGTGGGAAGATATAAAGCTGGCTCCATCTGATGTAAAAGACCTTGAAAATGTAGTAACTGCATGGCAATATCAAACGGAATTGAAAAATTTAGCAAACAGTTTTAAGTTTTATGTTAGTAGGGTGAAGATATTTGAAAAAATGCTGAAGTCACCTTATTTTGGAAGAATTGACTTTGCTGAAAATGGAGACATTGAAGAAGAAAAATTCTATATAGGAATTGGAAATCTACAAGATGATAATTATGGGTTTTTAGTTTATGATTGGAGAGCTCCGGTAAGTAGTATGTTTTATGACTATGAAATTGGGAGTGCAGCATATAATTGTCCTGCAGGATTAATAGAAGGTGAAATAAAGCTTAAGCGACAATATAAAATTAAAGACCAGGAAATTAAATTTATGTTTGACAGTAATGTTAAAATAGATGATGAAATCCTTCAGGAGATTCTTGCAAAAAACACTGACGATAAAATGAAGACTATAATTACAAGTATACAAAGAGAGCAAAATAGCATAATTCGTAATGAAGATTATGAAGTTATGATTGTACAGGGTACTGCCGGCAGTGGAAAAACATCTATTGCATTGCACAGGATTGCATATTTATTATATAGACACAGGAATACATTGAATTCAAAAAATATTGTCATACTTTCTCCAAATGAGATATTTAGTGACTATATTTCAAATGTTTTACCGGAGCTTGGTGAAGAAAATATGTATTGTACAACATTTGAAGAATATGTTAAAAATATAATAAAAACAAATGCTGTTTTTGAAGATAAATATAGTCAAATGGAGTATATACTTAATTTCAAAGATTCAAATGATTATATAAATAGAATTAGCAATATTAAATATAAAACTTCAATGGATTTTCTAAAAATGTTAAAAAGCTATGTTGAAAACATTAATAAAGAAGGATTTGGGTTTAAGGATATAGCATTTAAGAACGATGTAGTTATTACTAAGGAAGAGATAAATAAGCTTTACAGTGAGGAATACTATTTCCTCCCTTGCTTTGCAAGACTGGAAAAGATAAGAGGCAGGATTTCATATTTAGTTGAACCCATTAAAGCTAAAAGAAAAAAGGAGATTGAAGAAGAATTAACAAATTCAATAAATAAATATATGGAAGGCGAATTTAAAGAAGTGGCAGGTGAAAGACTAAACAGGGAGTTTCAAAGAGTATATCAGGAGATATACAATATGACTTCGTATAATTTATTTGAAATTTACAAGAAAATATTTATTCACAAGAATATATTTAGTGAACTAAATATAAAAGTTCCGGATAATTTTGAGAGAATTAAAAAAATTACTCTTAAGCAATTCAATGAAAATTTATACTTATATGAGGATATAATAGCTATTACATATCTATATAGCGAGCTGAATATTAAGCCAAGTACTGATGCCATAAGACATATTGTTATTGATGAAGTTCAGGACTATTCCGTAGTTCAAATTGAAATAATAAAGAAAATATTTTCTAAATGTAATATGACTCTTCTGGGAGATATAAAACAAGGAATTAATCCTTATGTAAATATAGATGATCTTGAGGATTTTACTGACATTTTCAATGGGAAAAAAGTGTCAACTATAAATCTTAGGAAAAGTTACCGTTCTACAAAAGAAATTTTTGAATTTTGTAAGTCTATTCTTGAGGATAAGTATGAGACGGAGACTGTAAGTAGATTAGGGGATTTACCAGAAGTATATACTTTTGATAGTAGAAATGATACAGTTATTAAAATTGAGGCAGTAGTTAATTATTTTAAGCAGAATAAGAAATATCAATCTGTTGGGATAATTTGCAGAACAATGGAAAATTCTAAAATTCTATACAAAGAGCTTTCAAAAAAACAATTGGATATTCAATTAGTTCATAAAGAGGATAGCGAATACACGAAAGGTGTGTTAGTGATGCCATCCTATTTGGCTAAGGGATTGGAATTTGACTGTGTAATTGTTTATTGTGAGGGAGAGACAGATTATTCCGGTGAAAATGAGAGAAAGTTATTTTACACCATATGTTCAAGGGCTTTGCACGAATTATATATTGTTTGTTATAAGAATATGCCTAAATTAATAAAAGGACTGGATAGTTTTCTTTACAAAGGGAACTAATAAATTGAAATTGGAAAGAATGGAAATCCAAATAGGTTCTATCCTTTAAAAGCTCTGCAGTTGGAAGCTGTATACGGCACAATATAGTTTTTTGAAAGCCGTATAAAAAACAAGCAGATAAAATGTCTGCTTGTTTTTTATATCTATTCTTAAATAAAATGTTAATACTAAATAATTATGGTGTAGGTAGTAGAAGACTATAGGTATAATTTTCCTTAAAATAATTGCATCATTGTATCTATATGATATAATCAAAGATATATATAAATATAAAAAGAATGAGGTATAACTTAAAAATGGAAAAACGATCTTTTAGGGTATTGGAGTTCGAAAAAATTAGGGAAAAACTTACAAATAATGCTACATGTGAGTTAGGTAAAGATATAGCAAAGGAACTTGAACCTTCAAGTG
>CAYYEC010000498.1:0-3226 GCA_964470745.1 uncultured Eubacteriales bacterium
TTTTATAATTAAACCACTTTACAATACAAAAATTTTATTTTTCACAAAACAACCCCCTCGGTTTTTACTGTTGACAGTTGACAGTTGACAGTTGACAGTCAACTGTTAACCATAATCCGACAACATAAATTATCATCCCTCTATCCCAAATAGTTCCTTGGCATTTCTTGTTGTTTCTTGTGCTACTTCTTCAAAGGAAATCCCTTTTATTTCTGCAATTTTTTGTGCTATATATTTTACAAATTTAGAGTTATTTCTCTTTCCTCTAAATGGTTCAGGTGTTAGATAAGGACTATCTGTTTCTATCAAAATCCTTTCTAACGGTACATATTTTGCTACTTCTACAGTTTTTCGAGCATTTTTGAAGGTTACAGGACCTCCTAATGATATATAAAAATTGTTTTTCAGTACTTCTTTTGCCATTTCAACACTTCCGGAAAAGCAATGTAAAACTCCTCCAATTTCTTTTGCATTTTCTTCTTTAATTATTTTTATTATGTCTTCATGAGAATCTCTATCATGAACTATTATAGGCTTTTTAATAGCTTTTGCCATTTCTATCTGAGCAGCAAACCATTTTTTCTGAAGTTCCTTAGGAGAAATATCGTAATAATAATCAAGACCAATTTCTCCTATTGCCACTACTTTCTTTTTTTCAGCAAAGTCCATTAAAGCAGGTATAGTATTTTTATTTGCTTCATCAACATTATGAGGATGAATACCAACAGCTGCATAAATATATTCGTATTTCTGTGAAAGTGCTATACTCTCAATTGCTGTGGCTATATTGCAAGAAGCGTTTAGTATATATGAAATCCCATTATTATGAGCTTCTTCAATAATTTCATATCTATCCTGTTCAAATCTTTCATCATCATAATGAGCATGAGTATCAAATAACATTTTAATCCGCTTCTCTCTATATTTAAGATACATTAGCATTTATATTTTTCTATAATATATATCTATCTAAATCGCAAAAATGAAACGACATATGAATAATTGGATTTTTGCCATAAGAGCTTTAGGTAATATAAGCGCACAAAAATAAAATGCAAAATCTTTTGTGCGTTATATATATCTAAAATACTTTTGAACCAGTTCCAATTATTTTATCAACTGTTGCCAATACCAGGTCTTTATCTGTTGAAGCCGCAAGTATCATACCTTGAGATTCAATCCCTTTCAGTTTTACCGGCTTTAAGTTTGCAACTAATATCACATATTTCCCAACCAATTCTTCTGCTGAGTAATGTTTGGAAATCCCTGAAACCACTTGTCTCATTTCTTCACCTAATTCAACTTTTAGCTTTATTAGCTTATCTGATTTCTTAACCTTCTCAGCCTCTAAAACTTTTACAATTCTTAAATCAATTTTAGCAAAGTCCTCTATCGTTATATATTCTTTTTCTTCTGCAGTCACAGACTTATCTTTATCTTTATTATTTATTTCTTCCAGTTTCTTTTTTTCATCTATTCTAGCGAATAATGGCGTAGCATTTCCAACTTTTGTTCCAACAATAGTTTTTCCAAAGATTTGTATGCTTTCCCAATTAACGTCTTTCGCATTTATTTGCTCCTGTATACTCTTAGCTGTATCTGGCATAAAAGGACTCAATAATACTGAAGCTATTCTTATAGATTCCAATAGATTATATAGTACAGTTGCTAATCTATCTTTTTTAGATTCATCTTTTCCAAGTATCCAGGGTGTTGTTTCATCTATATATTTATTACTCCTTCTTAATAAATCCCAAATTTCATCTATGGCATCTGCAACTTTTAATGTAGCCATTTTTTCTTCGACTTTTTTTACTGCATTAGTTGCAACAGCCTTTAAATCCTCATCTATATCCTCAGAACAATTATTTTCTAGTACAATTCCATCAAAATACTTATTTACCATTGCAACAGTTCTATTAATAAGGTTACCTAATATATTAGCAAGATCAGAGTTGATCCTGCTGATTAAAAGCTCATATGTTATAGTTCCATCTTGAGCAAAAGGCATTTCATGTAATACATAGTATCTAATTGCATCAGTACCAAAATGGTTCACCAGATCATCTGCATATAAAACATTTCCCCTTGATTTACTCATTTTATCATTTCCGACAAGTAACCATGGATGTCCAAATACCTGTTTTGGTAACGGTACATCTAATGCCATAAGCATAATAGGCCAATAAAGTGTATGAAATCTTAAAATATCTTTACCTATTAAATGCACATCTGCCGGCCAATATTTATTAAACAACTCTCCGGATTCTCCATCTGGATTATAACCTAATGCAGTAATATAATTGCTCAATGCATCTATCCACACATAAATGACATGATTATTTTCAAATGTTACTGGTATCCCCCAATTAAATGATGTTCTTGAAACGCATAAATCCTGCAATCCTTTTTTTAGAAAGTTATTTACCATTTCATTCTTTCTTGATTCAGGCTGTATAAATTGAGGGTTTTCTTCAATATATTTTATAAGTCTAGCTTGATATTTACTCAGTTTGAAAAAGTAAGCTTCTTCTTCTGTTTTTTGAACATCTCTACCACAGTCAGGACATTTTCCTTCAACTAATTGTGTCTCAGTAAAAAAGGATTCACAAGGTGTACAATACAAACCTTCATACTTTCCCTTATATATATCACCTTTATCATAAAGCTTTTTAAATATTTTCTGAACAGTTTTTTCATGATATTCATCAGTAGTTCTTATAAATTTGTCATAGCTTGTATTCATCATATCCCAAATACTTTTTATTTCTCCAGCTACTTTATCAACATGTTGTTTTGGAGTAATTCCACTTTCTTCAGCTATTTGTTGAATTTTTTGTCCGTGCTCGTCAGTACCTGTCAAAAAAAACACATCAAATCCTATTAATCTCTTAAATCTTGCTATACTATCAGCTAAAACGGCCTCGTATGTATTGCCTATATGAGGTTTTTTTGATGTATAAGCTATTGCTGTGGTTATATAGTATTTTTTATTTTCCAATTTATATGCCTCCTGTAAAGTCAATTGACAATATGTACTTGGCAATTGTCGTTTTTATCAAAAAATTATAATATCCCGATATTACTACTATACCTATTTGGGAATCTTTTTTCAAGCCTTATTTTCTATAAAGAAAAACAAAGAAGCGGTTTGGTTTTTTTGCTTAACCCTCCACTCTTTTGCAGTAACTTTTAAATTAAGATAACCCGAAACTATTAATTTTAC
>CAYYEC010000499.1:0-3186 GCA_964470745.1 uncultured Eubacteriales bacterium
ACATTATATCTTCTATTATGCGTTTTATACGGTTTGTTTCTCTTTTTCTAACCCTTTTAGTTCCTGCAATATATATAGCGGTAACAACATTTCACCAGGAAATAATTCCCACAACATTGCTTGTAAGTATAGCATCACAACGTGAAGGAATTCCATTTCCGACTTTTATAGAAGCATTTATTATGGAATTTACATTTGAAATATTAAGGGAAGCCGGCATAAGAATGCCCAGAGCCGTAGGATCTGCCATTTCCATAGTAGGAGCTTTGGTAATAGGGCAGGCGGCAGTAGAAGCAGGTATAATATCGGCAGCTATGGTCATTGTTGTTTCAATTACTGCAATATCCAGCTTTGCTATAACTAATTATGAAATGTCAAGCGCTATAAGAACGACAAGGTTCGCTTTAATGTTTATGGCAGGAGTACTCGGACTATATGGTGTGTTTATGGCTTTAATTGTCCTATTGCTTCATTTGTGTAAATTAAAATCCATAACAGTTCCATATTTAACACCTATCGCACCAAAAATAAAAGGTGGAAACAAAGATACTATTTTCAGATTTCCACTATGGAAAATGAAATACAGACCTACAGGTATCAGTGGAATTAATACAGCGAGGGTGGCGGAGGAGAGTCCTGTAAGCTCAGATCAAAAAGAAAAACAGGAATTAAGGTAATATACGTGAAACTTAAAAAAAGCAGCCAATGAAGCTCCAACCATATTATATTCCGGGACAGAAAAGGATTTAAAGCTGATATTTTTGGCTTTGGAGAAGTAATACACAGGAAGTATTCTAAACTATGGGAAAAATAAAAGATGACTGGAATAATGAATTTGCAAATCTTCCAGTGAATATCTCTGTTAAATTTGAAACAAAAAATTTAGGGCAAATTGGAAAATCGTTTTTTATTAAGGAGAAAGAATAGAATGGCTATAGCTTCTATTTTAGCGGTATTAGTGTTTAGTACAGTATTGTGTATTATAGAAATACCTAAAATGCAGCAAGGTAATCTGTATAGGGAATTGTGGACGTTTTCTATATTGCTTGTATTAGGCACGGTACTTGCAATACTCAAAAGCTTGAATGTGGAAATACCCAATCCTGCCGACTTTATAGCATGGATTTATTCTCCGATTAGAGATATTATAGAAAATCTATTAAAATGAGGTATGGACTATGGATAAAATAAAAATTACAAACCATCAGTTATTTGCCTTTACGGCAAGTTTTATATGTGGGTCTACATTCCTTGCAATTTCTGCTTCAGTAGCGAGTCTGGCAAAGCAGGATTCGTGGATTTCAATGTTAGTAGTGGTGGTATTTGGGCTGCTTGAAATATGGTTAATTTGTTTTTTGTGGGGGCGTTACCCCGGTATGACATATGTTGAAATGATAAAGCAAGTATTCGGGAAATATATTGGCTCTATTATTTCAATTGGTTTTGTGTTTTTTTGTTTATTAACCGAGTCAGAAATAATAGCTTATATGGGTGAGTTTATATCCATACAGGCTATGCCTGAAACGCCCCAAATCATAATAAATATAGTATTTGTTATAACAGTTTCAATAGGATTATTATACGGATTAGAAGCAATAGTTCGTTCTTATGAGGTGCTCATATATCTTGCTTCATTTTTATTTTTTTTATCAATGATATTAGTCATACCAAATGCAAGAATAGAGAATCTTCAACCTGTATTTGAAAAAGGTATCGCTCCGATTTTAAAAGCTTCATTCCTTTCCTGTAGCTTTATAGAATTTCCGAGTATTATTTTCCTTATGATATTTCCGATTAATGCTGATAATACAATAGAAGCGAAGAAATCATTTATTAAAGGTTTTTTATGGGGGTGTTTACTGGTATTTATTTCCATTCTCGTTTCATTATTAGTACTTGGAAGTACAATAGCTGCAAATTTACAGTATCCGGTTTATATACTTGCCAAAGTGATTGATATTGGAGTTATTTTTACAAGACTTGAATTTATTATTGCAGCAGTATGGATTATTATGTTGTTAGCAAGAGGAATGTTATACTTTTATGCAGGGCTTATTGGTTTTGCACAGCTTTTAAAACTAAAAGACCATAAAAAGGTTATTTTGCCACTAGCGCTTATTATAGTAGTATTGTCAGTAGTTGTATATCCAAATATTATTTATAGATCAAATTGGGATACTTTTGTTTGGCCACCTTATGCAGCCACATTTGGAGTAATTTTACCCATAGTAATGGTTTTTATTTACGCAATAAAAAAATGGATATTCAAAAATGACTAAAGCTTTTTAATAAATATAGGATTTGTAATAACCATGTTGGTATGATCAGAATCAGCCATAAATACAACCCATTCTATTCCTTCTAACTGAATGCTTTTTAGCTGCCTACTAAATTCATATCCACTTTTACTAATATCTTTAGCGTCAAAAGTCAGCGTATAGAGTTTTTCTCCATTTCCATAAATATATAAATGTTCAAGTGGTTTGTTTGCAATGATTGTAAGCTCAATATCCAATTCACTTTCATTGGTCATTACTGTTTCTCCTGGCATTTTCCCATTAATTTTAGGTATTAATATAGGCCCATTGGTTAATATACTATGACCTTTACGTAAGCTATTTAGGATATTGGTCTCATTAAATGTATTTTCTACATAGATATAGGTTCTAACACCACCTGTGCCTAAGTTTTTTTCAGCCCACTTTTTTAAAGGCGGTATAGTTTCATCATAAAGGAATATTAGATACTTTATCTGTTTTTGTTCTTCATCTGAGAATTGCTCTATCATAGGTCTTAAGCTTTCTATAAGCCAGCTTAGCTTATCCAGGATGTCATGGTAATCATTTGCCCTTGTGTTATGAGTATCACTTCCGGTAGTTGCCGGAATGAAGCGGCCTTCTTTTAAAAGTCTGAACCATAATTTGAAAGCTTCATAGTTTGTAGTACCTTCCAGCATAGGATTTGAACCATTCCATATCTCCATGGTTTCAAAAATATCAATAATATCTGTCATCTCTTCAGCTAATGAAATAGCAGGACTAAGGTCTCTTGGGTGATTAATTTGAGGCAGCCCGCCTAATTGTTTAATTTCATCTGTTATCCTAATAAATTCTGCTTTTAAAAATTCAGTTGTTCTATTTTCAAGCTTTGATATATCATAGATAATATCTTTGTCAACGTTTAATG
>CAYYEC010000500.1:0-2234 GCA_964470745.1 uncultured Eubacteriales bacterium
ATTATTTTACTTCTATTTTTTGTTCCAATAACTAAATTTACTCCTTCAATATTTAACACTTCATTTGGAGCGATCTGAGAATAACATCCAGTTACAATTATAATTGAGTCAGGATTATTCTTCTTAGCTTTTCTAATCATCTGCCGTGATTTTCTATCACTTAGATTGGTTACTGTGCATGTATTTATGACATATACATCAGCTTTATCCTCAAAATTTACTATTTCATAATTCTCTTTTGTAAACAAAGCTGACATACCTTCAGTTTCATAAGTATTTACTTTGCAACCAAGGGTTATGAAACCCACTGTCTTTTTTTCCCTGCAAAGCCCCTCACCATTGGCGTTTTGATCAATTTTTTCATTATTATTTTTTCCCATACTAACATATTTCCTCTCACTGTAACTTGTGCCTAGAATTTATTATCTTATATCTTTAAAGATTATATTACCTATTTGCAATGTTTCCATAGTAATGCTCCTTAATACATTAACAGACTCTACTATAGTTTTGCTTGATATAGAATTTTCAATAATTCCGCATATTTGCTCATAACAATCAGTAGGCTTATTTTTAAACGCTTTGATATATTGCTCACTTCTTTTTCTGCTTGGGAAATATGTACAATTTATTGCAAACAGTGCTTGCAATAAATGATCTATTGAATTTTCCAATACCTGATGAAAAAATATTACTTCTTTCCTTAACATAACTCTTCCTAAATCTTCGTCGTTTAGTATATTGGCAACATGATAGTCAAACAATTTCTTAAATAAATCGATGGGATATTTCTTAACTTTTTGCATCATTGCGGTCCAAGAGGCACTGCTTTCATACAAAATATTTATGTTTTCAATACTTGATAATCTTCCTGTTGGGTAGAAACCGCCATCTTTATTCAGGTGTTTTCCTTGTAAAACCTCATCTAAATAATGATTCATTTCGTCAATTGTAAAATACATAAGCATGACGTCAATTCCATCTATGATCAGTATATCTCCATAACCCCATATTCCTCCATTACTCACATTCATTAGACATCTAGAATATTCCGTTGAATAGTTTGAATATACTTGTTTTCTTTCATCTTCTGTTGGAATAGTGGTACACAAAACAAACATGTCAATATCACTACACCCGGGTATAAGTTCGGCATTAATATCTCCTGTCTGTCCAATTCCCTTAATTTTATCATATTGTGACAGTTCGTTTACCAGCCTATCTTTAGTATCTATAACTCTCATATCGTATCCTCCGCTTCAATTCTTACAATATAAATAATCTCGTGATTTCTAGCATCTATAAACTAAATTATAGAAAATACTATATTTTGTTTACGCCAAAGCCAAGAGAAAACAAAGTCATGTTGCATAAATTCATTCAATGAAATAATTTTACCACAGTTTTCATTTTCAAAGAGCAAATTACCTCACTTCACATTTGCTTTATATCGCGTATAAGAACATTTCATTTTCCTTACTACAATAAAAGCACAAAAAAGTCCACTTAACAGAAATCAAGCGGGCTTTTTGCCATCCACTCTAAGTCTGTATTTTCAAGGCGTAGACGTAATCATATTTGCTTACACTCTCGGTCATCCTAAAGTATAAAATGCCGCTTTTTTCATTCTTCCTCCATAGTATTTCACTAACAATACAAATTACATTTACCTATGAATTTTAACATATTCACAATAAAAATGTCCAAATAAAAATCTTTATTGCAACATATATATATAAAATTGATAAAAGTTTGTTAGTTTTGCACAATTTGTGGTATAAGTATTGCTATAGCTTAATTTCAATTGCTTTATTAAAATAATAAATATTATTTTAATAATATCGTAATTGACTTGTAACCAAAAAAAGGATAGTATTAAATTAATATATAACCCTAAGGAGGTACTCGGAATGAAAACTTTTAATATTATTTTAAAATCAATAAACGATGTTAAGGATTTTGTTAACGTTGTTAATAGATACGATTTTGATGTTGATTTAACTTCAGGTCGTTATGTAGTTGATGCAAAATCAATAATGGGAATTTTTAGTCTTGATTTAAGTAAGCCCATTAAGGTAGAAGTTCACGCTGATGATTGTGATTCTTTCTATGAAGAAGTAAAACCTTTTATTATTTAACTACATAAAAGCCATGGCTTTATTCCATGGCTTTAAATTGTTTTAAGGCAGATCCATTTAAGTAATTAAAATTTTTGCCTTGATATCTATTTTCTT